>LFTD01000106.1 GCA_001512625.1 Clostridiales bacterium DTU036
TAGCACACTTGGAGCTTTCTTTTATTTCATCTACTTGACCTACAATTACTGTACACTACCTTCTTCAGCAATAAAAACCCCCAGGTTACATACCCAGGGGTCTAAATCAAGTTTGCTTGCCTAGTCTTCACTAAGCCTTTCTTCTAAAGCATCCAGCTCATCATAAAGCTCTCTAGGCATCTTTTCTCCATAGCCATCAAAGTGCTCTCTAATTGACCTAGCTTCTTCTAGCCACTCATCCCTATCAATTGTTAGGATATCCCTAATTTCTTCTTCATCAACATCAAGACCAGTAAGATCTAGATCTTCAAAGGCTGGTACATAGCCAATGGGAGTCTTCCTAGCTGGGGCAGTCCCATCAATCCTCTCAGTAATCCACTTGAGAACCCTACTATTATCTCCAAAGCCGGGCCAGATAAACTTGCCTTCATCATTTTTTCTAAACCAGTTGACATAGAAGATTCTTGGAAGCTTGTCTTCACTGCTCTTCTCAGTGGCGCTTAGCCAGTTCTTTAGATAGTCTCCAACATGGTAGCCAATAAAGGGTAGCATGGCAAAGGGGTCCCTTCTTACTTGGCCTATCTTGTCGGAAATAACGGCTGCCGTTACCTCGCTTCCCATGATAGAGCCCATAAAGACTCCGTGTTGCCAGTTAAAGCTCTCATGGACTAGAGGAATAGTTGTAGCCCTCCTACCACCTACTAGGATGGCGTCTATTGGAACTCCCATTGGAGCCTCCCAGTCAGGCGCAATAGTTGGGCACTGGCTGGCAGGGGTAGTAAACCTGGCATTGGGGTGGGCTGCCTTTTCTCCGCTTTCAGGATCCCAGGGTTGGCCCTTCCAGTCAACAAGGTTTTCTGGAGCTTCAACTCCCATACCCTCCCACCAGAGCTCTCCTTTTGCATTGGTAGCATTATTGGTAAAGATTGTATTTTTCTGGATAGTTGCCATGGCTGAAGGGTTGCTCTTCTCGCTGGTTCCAGGGGCCACTCCAAAGAAGCCTGCCTCAGGATTTATTGCATAGAGCCTGCCATCCTCGCCATAGTGCATCCAGGCTATATCATCGCCTACAGTTTCAACCTTCCAGCCTTCAATGGTTGGAACTAGCATGGCAAGGTTGGTCTTGCCACAGGCAGAGGGGAAAGCACCGGTTACATGGTAGACCTTGCCTTCTGGACTTGTAAGTTTAAGGATCAGCATATGCTCAGCTAACCAGCCCTCATCCCTAGCTTGGATAGAGGCAATTCTAAGGGCAAAGCACTTCTTACCTAAAAGGGCGTTACCGCCATAGCCGGAGCCAAAGCTCCAGATTGCCCTATCTTCAGGAAAATGCGCAATATACTTCTTATCCATTGGAGCACAGGGCCAGGCCACATCTTCCTGACCTTCTTCAAGTGGGGCACCCACACTATGTAGGCAGGGAACAAACTCCTCACCTGCTTCAATTCTTGCAAGGGCTGCATCTCCTGCCCTAGTCATTATGGCCATATTAATTACAACATAAGGGCTATCTGTTATTTCAACCCCCAGCTTTGAATAGGGGGAGTCAATTGGGCCCATGGAAAAGGGGATTACATATAAGGTCCTACCCTTCATGGAACCGGTAAATAGACCAGTCAATGTTTTCTTAAGCTCTACAGGGTCTTCCCAGTTATTTGTGGGACCTGAATCTTCTTCAAGTTTTGATGAAATAAAGGTCCTGTCCTCTACCCTAGCAACATCAGAAGCATCACTCCTAAAATGAGTACAACCGGGATACAGCTCTTCATTTAATCTTTCTGCTATTCCCTTTTCTACCATCATGTCAGTCAGGGACTTGATTTCTTCCTGGCTTCCACTAAACCAATGAACCTCGTCTGGTGTGGTGAGGGCTCTTATCTCCTCTACCCAGTCTAGTAACATCTGCTTGCCTTTCATCTCTCCTCCTCTTTAATAAATGACAAGACTCTCAACCAGTGCAGGAATCTGCTCCAGTGATGTCAGGGTATAATCGATATTTAAATCCGTATCTTTTTTCTCGGGATTATACCAACAACTTAGCAAACCATAGTTAACAGCACCCAGCATGTCTGAATTAAGGCTATCTCCTATAAAAAGTATCCTCTGGGGATCATCCTCCCCTATCCTTCCCATCATAACATCAAAGAAGCCCTTTTGGGGTTTCTCATAGCCAGTTTCCTCAGAAATAATTACCTCTTTGAAAAACACATCCAGGCCAGACCTGGCAAAACGAGACTTTTGAATATAGGAGATTCCATTGCTGGCAAGAGCAAGAGAAAAATCTCTAGAAAGCTTCTGGCATACTTCAAGAGCACCAGGAACAAGCTCTCCCCTTTTAGACAGCTCTTCTTCGTAACTAAAACGCATCTTTTCATGGAGACCATCTAGGCCAGTATAATCACAGAAGTCTTTGAACCTTCTTTCTATAAGCTCAGCCTTGGCTATTTCACCTCGCTCCAGTGCCCTCCAAAGGCCATCATTTAGCCTTCTATAGATTTCTAAGTATCTATCGCTATCCTTCTCCAGCCCAAATGACTCCATCATCCTTTTAAAGGCCTGGACCTGGGCACCTTTAAAGTCCAAAAGGGTGTCATCGGCATCAAATACAATCCAGTTTAACATACTCATAACTAAGCCAACTTGAAGATCATGCCTATAACTGCACCAAGGGCAATTACTAGGATGGGATGGGGGTCTTTAAGCTTTATAAGGCCTATAAAGGCCAAAAGAAGTATTAAGTTTACAAGGTTTATCTCACTAAGCGCTACAAGGCCAGAATTAAATAGTACCATCTTAATAAAGCCTATCAGGGCCGCAGCTATAAGGGCAGCCGAAGTGGGCCTAAGGCCATAGAAAATCCCTTGGGTAAGTGGGCTTTCTTTATATTTATCCAGCACTGGAATCAAAAGTAAAATCACAACAACAGATGGAAAAGCCAGGGCCAGAGTAGCAATAATCCCACCCAGATAGCCCCCCACCCTAATCCCAACAAAGGTGGCCATATTTATACCTATGGGGCCAGGAGTTGACTCACTAATGGCAATCATGTCTAGGAGTTCTTTTATAGTAAACCAGCCATACTTTTTAGCCATATCCTGTAAAAAAGGAATGGTGGCAAGTCCTCCACCAATTGCAAAAAGGCCAGTAAACATAAAGGCATAGACCATTTTAAGAATTTCCATGCTGCCTCCTTGAAAGTAGCAGGCCCAATCCTGCCCCTACAAAGACTGTCAAAACTATGGGACTGGAAAAACCCAAAATAAGTAGAAGGGCTAGACCAAAAATAAAGAGCCCTCCCCTATCCTTGATAGCACTTTTAGCCATCTTAATCACCGTCATAAAAATAAGGGCAGATACAGCTATACGGATACCTGCAAGGGCTCCAGCTACTACAGCGCTCTCATGATACTTTTCTAGAGCACCAGAGAGAAGGCTAATAACCAAAATCGAAGGGGCGATAAGGCCTAAAACAGCCACTATAGCTCCCTTTATCCCAGCCTGCTTTTCTCCAATAAAGGTAGCTGTATTTACAGCAATAATTCCCGGGGTGGTCTGGCCTATAGCATAATAATCCAGGAGCTCTTCTTCACTGGCCCAGGCCCTATCCTCTACAATCTCCTTTTGAAGTAGGGGAAGCATGGCATAGCCTCCACCAAAGGTGAAGAGCCCCATCTTAAAAAAACATGTAAATAAATCTACTAAAATTCTCATATAGCCTCCCTAACAATCCTACCACAAATTTAGAAAATAGGTTTAGCTGAAATAAAAAACAGCTGCTAAAAACAGCTGTTTCTAAATATTTTTCTAGCTGCCAAAAACCCCTTTAACCTTATCTAGCATTGAGATAATAGGTAGTTCATAGGGACAACGACTCTCACATACACCACAGGCTATACAGTCAGAAGCCTTTTTATCAAATGAACTGTAGCGCTCTACAGCCCAGTCCTGAAGATTATAGCGGCTGTAGTAGCCCTCCATCAAAAAAACTGTAGGAATATCTATGCCCACTGTGCAGGGCAGGCAGTAGCCGCATCTACGACAAAAATGCTCTCCCAGCTCATCTGCTTCTTCCTGAATCAGCTGGAGTTCTTCTTCTAGTAAAGGCCCTCTAGCTAGCTGCTTAAAATTCATATCTAGCTGGTCCAGGCTATCAATACCTGGAATGATAACATGGCTAGCTCCGCTATGAAAAAGATAGGTCAGAGCTAGGTCTTTATACTTAAGGGCCCCACCTGCAAAGGGTTTCATGATTATAACTCCAATTCCCTTTTCCTTGGCCTTCTTTAGTAGCTCTTCGCCCTGGCGCTCCATGTAATTTAGGGGAAACTGAACTGTGGCAAAAAGCCCTGAATCTATAGCTCTTTCAAGTACATCCACCCTATGGGTGGTTAGACCAAGATACCTTATTCTTCCCTGGTCCTGGACTTTCTTAGCAAAGTCATAGGCACCACCTGGTCCTATAAGCTCTTCAAACTCATCAAGACTTCTTAGGTTATGGAACTGATAGAGGTCAATGACTTCGAGGCCCAGCTGCCTAAAACTTTCTTCCATTTCCTTCTCAAAGGCCTCTGCAGTCCTAGCCATATTTTTACTAGCTATGTACACCTCAGGATAATTCAGTTCCTTTAATGCCCTACCTATATAGCCCTCACTAACTGTATATCCTCTAGCTGTATCAATAAAGTTAATGCCTCTTTCAAGGCAGGCCCTGATTAGCTCAGTGGCCTCATCCTGCTCTATACGCTGAAGGGGTATCCCCCCAAGACCTAGGGGGACTACCTCCATATCAGTGGAGCCAAGTCTAAGCTTTTCCATTAGCCTAGAACCTTGATAAAGGCCTTCATAAAGGCAGGTAAATCAGCTGGTGTTCTAGAGGTAATTAGATTCCCATCAACCACCACTTCCTCGTCCTGCCAGTCTGCTCCTGCATGTTTAAGGTCATCTTGAATAGACATAAACGAGGTAACCTTCCTTCCCTTTAGGTCAATTGAAGAGGCTAAGAGCCAGGGGCCATGGCAGATAGCTGCAATGGGCTTTCCTGCTTCATCTAGTTTTCTCACTAAATTCTTAGTTGCCTCACTTCTTCTCATAAAATCAGGAGAAAAGCCTCCGGGAATAATAATTCCGTCATAGTCTTCAGGATTTATATCCCCAGAACCAAGGCTTGACATCATTTTAAGGCCAGCTGCGCTTGAATAAACCTTCTCACCAAGAGTGCCTACTAGATGGACCTCATGGTCTTCTAAAAGCCTATAATAGGGGTAAAGAAGTTCCATCTCATTAAAGTTGTTCTCAATTAAGACAATTAGCTTTTTCATTCTATCTCCTTTCAACCTGTTAATCTGGTAAATACCCTAAGTAGTAGTCCATTAATCTAAAGCAGTTTCTTCCAGCTAGAGGGCATAAAAACCACTATGATGGGCAGTATCTCAAGCCTACCTGCTATCATAGCCAGGCTCATAACTAGCTTGTTAAAATCACTTAGGCTAGAAAAATTAGAGCTGGGTCCCAGCTGCCCAAGGCCTGGTCCAATGTTATTAAAGGCTGTTAAAGCACCTGAAATAGCAGTTTCCAAATCTGAGTAGTTAAAGCTCAAAAGCAGGATAAGGACTGTCAAAACAAGCATGTAAAGCATAAAATAGTTCTGAATACTTATAATCTTTCCCTCACTCAGGCCCTCTCCCTCATAGGATATGTTTTGGACCCTACCAGGTTGCCTGGATTTTATGATCTGGGAAAGACCACTTTTAACTAAAACCACCACCCTTGATACCTTTAACCCTCCTGAAGTGGAGCCTGCACAGCCACCTACTACCATAAGGACCATTATGATTAGCCTAGAAAATAGTGGCCACTTTGCAAAATCCACAGTGGCATAACCAGTAGTGGTAATAACAGAACTAACAGCAAAAAAACTATGGCGTAGACCCTGGCCCAGGCCGTAGACTGACTTGATATTAAGACCAATAAAAATAATTGCTAAAAAAACAATGACCAGATACCACTTAAGCTCCTCATTCTTTAAAATCTCCCTTTTATTCCCAAATAAAAAGATATAGTGGAGATTAAAATTCATCCCAAAAATCAGCATGGAAATTCCCAGTACCGCCTCAATATACCTGCTGTTGTAAAAACCTACACTGAGGACCTTATTGCTAAAGCCTCCTGTTCCAGCAGCTCCAAAGGCATGAATAAGAGCGTCAAAAAGACTCATACCACCTAGAAGGAGAAAGACCACCACCACTCCAGTCATTGCTATATACATGATATAGAGAATCTTTGCATTCAGGCTCAGCTTACTAACAAGCTTTCCAAAACTTGGGCCAGGCACTTCAGCTTTGGCAACTCTGACTCCATCGCTGGCCATCTTAGGCAGTACTGCCAGGGCAAAAATTAGAATTCCCATACCACCTATCATATGGGTAAAGCTCCTCCAAAAAAGCATGGACTTACTAAGAGCCTCAACATCAACTAGGATGGAGCTTCCTGTAGTAGTAAAGCCGCTGGAGGTCTCAAAAAAAGCATCCACTAAGCTGGGGATCTCTCCAGACAGGTAAAAGGGAAGGCTTCCAAAAAAGCTTAGAAGAATCCAGCTTAGGCCAACAATAATAAAGGCCTCCCTCATATAGAAGGTCATAGATTGATTCTTGTTTTTTCTTGGAAACAAGCTTACTAGTAGGAGCAGGACTATAGAAAGCCCAAAGGCCCCAATATTCACCCAAGACTCCTGATAGATTAAAGCCACTAAAAGTGGAAGGCTTAAAAGTCCAGCCTCCAACCTAAGTAACCTGACTAATACATAGCCAATAATTCCATAGTTCATTCTTATGCTAAGATATCATCAAGATCACTAAAGCCTTCTCTAGTGGTAATGACAATTACCTTGTCTCCTTCTTTAATAAAGTCATCGCCTGTGGGAAAGATTGCTACACCATCCCTGATTATATATACAATAAGCAAACTATCCTTAATTGGTAAATCCTTGATAGCTTTACCTAAAACTCTGCAGCCACTTCCCACCCCAAACTGCAGGCTTTCTACCCGGTCCTCTGAAAGTTTGTAAAGGGCTTCTACATTAGAGCCTTTGCTGTTTTCAATGGCCCTGACAAAGCGGGTTATCCTATTAGCAATAATCCTTTTGGGTGTAATAATGCTCATAAGCCCAATATCACCTAGGTAGTTTATAATAGCCGTTCTATTAACCTTAGTGATATTCTTTTTTACTCCAGACTTGGAAGCATACATGCTTATAATGATGTTCTCTTCATCCATGCCTGTTAGGCTGACAACTGCCTCGTAATTGCTTATGCCCTCTCTATCCAAAATCTCTTTTTCACTGCCATCGGCATTTATAACAGTAACCCAGGGAAAATCGCCAGCCAATAACTCTGCATTCCCCTTATCCTTTTCTATAACCTTTATCTTCATCTTTGTCTGCCTTAGCATGGAAAGTAGGTAGTGGGTAATTCTACCTCCTCCTATAATAAGGCAGCTACCCACCCTGCTGTGCTTGGCCCCAACTGAATTGTAAAACTTTTCTAAGTCCTCGGGTCTACCTGTAACGTGGATATGATCACCTGGCTTAATAACCCCATCGCCTCTAGGAATAATCACTTCCCTTCCCCTCTCAATTATGCAAACAAGAAGGGATTTATATATTTGCCTAAAACTATGAAGGTTTAGCCCAGCTAAACTACTATCAGCATCGATTGATACCTTAACCATATTAACCAGGTTGTTTTCATAACTATCTACATTTAAGGCAAAGGGGAATTCTAGCTCAGTAACTATTTTTTTAGCAGCCTCAAGTTCTGGGTTAATTAGCTTATGAATTCCAAGACTCTCACCCAGATAGGAAAAAGAGTTATAGTTTTCTGGTGTTCTGACCCTGCAAATTGTATACTTCGCTCCCAGCTTACTGGCCATAATTCCGGAAATTAAGTTGAGTTCATCCATCTGGGTAACTGCTATAAAAACATCACAAGTGGCAACTCCTGCCTCTTTAAGAAGAGGATATGAAGAACCACTTCCAACAAATCCCGTAATATCAACTTCATCAATTAAGTTTTCTAAAATTTCAGGCTGCTCTTCAATTAGTAGAACATCGGCTTCATCAGAAAGGTCCTTGGCCAGAAGCTCTCCAACCTTTCCACCTCCAACAATTATTACTTTCATTCCTCTTCCCACTGGAGGGTTCTCTCTACAGCCCTCCTCCATAAATTGATTTTTTCTTGTCTCCAACTTTGATCCTTCTGTGGAAGGAAAATCCTATCCTCAGTTTTAAGATTCTTAAGCTCTTCCTTATCCTTCCAAAGGCCAACACCAAGGCCTGCCAAAAAGGCTGCTCCTAGGGCTGTTGATTCTAGGTTTTCAGGCCTTATTATCTCCATGTCAAGGAGGTCTGCTTGAAACTGCATTAGAAAGTTATTGGCAGAGGCTCCTCCATCAACAAAGAGGCTTTTTAGCTTAATCCCACTATCTTTTTCCATAAGTTCTAGCACATCCTGGGACTGAAAGGCAATGGCTTCTAAGGTAGCCCTAATAACATGCTGTCTTTTTGTACCCCTGGTTATCCCAAAAATTCCCCCCCTGGCATACATATCCCAGTAGGGAGCTCCAAGTCCGGTAAAGGCAGGGACAACTACCACTCCCGAATCCTCTACCTCTAAGGCAGCTTCTTCAGAGCTGGGGGCATCTGCTATGAGTTTCATCTCATCTCTTAGCCACTGGATGGCAGCTCCCCCATTAAAGATTGAGCCTTCCAAGGCATATAATACTTCTTCACCTATTTTCCAGGCCACTGTTGCAACCAGGCCGCTTTTCTTTATTACGGGCCTAGAACCTGTATTCATAAGTAAAAAACAACCTGTCCCATAGGTGTTCTTGGCCATGGACTCCTCAAAGCAGAGCTGGCCAAAAAGAGCAGCCTGTTGATCCCCGGCAACTCCAGTTATAGGGATTCTAGCCCCTCCGAAGACTTCAGGATGGGTGAATCCAAAATGACCAGAGGAATCTTCAATCCTAGGTAAAATCTCTCTAGGGATGTCCAGTAAATCCAAAATCTCCTGGTCCCAGTCCAGCTTTTCTAAATTAAAGAGCATGGTCCTTGAGGCATTTGTCACGTCCGTTGCATGAATCTGGCCTCTAGAAAGGTTCCACATTATCCAGCTATCAACAGTGCCAAAGGCAATCTCCCCTGCCTCTGCCCTCTCTCTTAGACCTTTCACATGATCAAATAGCCAAAGGATTTTAGTGGCAGAGAAATAGGCGTCAGGAACCAGGCCAGTCCTTTCTCTTAGAAAGTCTTCTAGCCCCCTTTTCTTTAGCTCCTCTACATAGCTAGCTGACCTCCTACACTGCCAAACAATAGCATGGTAGATAGGGTCCCCGGTTTTTTTATCCCACAGAATAGTTGTCTCTCTTTGGTTGGTTATGCCAATAGCAGATATGTCCTGTAGATCTATTCCGCTCTCCTCGATTACTTCCCTAGCTACTGAAATCTGGCTGTTCCAGATATCCCAAGCATGGTGCTCTACCCAGCCTTCCTGAGGATATATTTGTCTAAACTCCTTCTGGGCAGTTTTCTTAATTTGAGCCTTATCATCAAAAAGCAGGGCTCTGGAACTTGTAGTCCCTTGATCTAATGCAAGAATATATTTCATATTTCACCTCAACTTAAGAGTAGTTTATCACAAAAGCTATCTTTTTATAGACCAGCCTCTTTAAAAGATGTAGACTAAAAGAAAAAAGGAGTTTAGAGTGAACTATCCTTCTAAAAGAAATTTAGTATATGGTTCCAAGGGTATGGTTGCAACAGGCAACGCCCTAGCAGCCCAGGCTGGCCTTGAAATTCTAAAAAAAGGGGGCAACGCCATAGATGCAGCCCTTGCCACCTCTCTTTGCCTTACAGTTACTGAATGTAGGAGTAATGGTTTAGGAGGAGACCTATTTGCCCTGGTCTACTACAAAGGTCACTACTATGGCCTTAATAGCCATGGCTCTGCCCCAGCCCTCTTAAGCCCCGAGGCTCTTAAAGAGAGGGGTCTAGATACCATACCCACCAGTGGCCCTGAGCCCATTACAGTACCAGGCCTAGTAGCAGGGATTTCAGCCCTGCAAGAAAGATTTTCCCAGCTTACATGGGAAGAACTCATAGGGCCTGCTAGGGACTATGCAAGGGATGGCTTTGCCCTCCAGCCTACCCATACTATACAACTTAATAGGGAAAGGCTAAGATACGAAAATGAACTGGGAAAGATTCCCAGCCTTCAGACCTGGTTTGATACCTACCTACAGGGAAGAAAAGAATTCAAGGAAGGTGAAATCCTAAAACTGCCCAATCAGGCCCTGGCCCTTGAAGAGCTAGCTAGAACCAAAGGCCGAAGCTTTTACAAGGGTAGGATTGCCAAAGACCTGGATAGGTACATGAAGGAGGTGGGGGGCTTTCTAAGAAAAGAGGATCTAGAAGCCTTTTCGCCCCAGTGGGTAGAGCCTTTAAAGACGGACTATAAAAACCACATCATCTATGAGCTTCCTCCTTCAGGCCAGGGTCTATCTGTCCTCATGGCCTTAGAAGTCCTAAAGAAAACAGGCTATAGCCACCACTTAGCAGTAGAAGCCATGAAACTCTCCCTTTACCACCTAAAGCTCCATATGGCTGATGAGGGCCATATGAAGCATAGTATTGAGGAATTCCTTGAGGATTTTCCAAATAAAGCCCAAGATATCATTAACGACAAGGCCTCACTACCAGAGGATTTTGACCTTATGGGCTCCAATACTGTCTACCTATGCACTGCTGATAGAGAGGGCAACATGATCTCTCTAATCCAAAGTAATTACATGGGCTTTGGTTCAGGCCTGGTTCTACCCAGCTGGGGTATCGCTCTGCACAATAGAGCCTGTAATTTCAGCCTAGACCCTCTTTCTCCCAACTGTCTAGCCCCTGGTAAAAGACCCTACCACACCATAATCCCTGGTTTTATAGAAAAACCTGGCCATTTTAGGGGCCCCTTTGGTATCATGGGAGCTTTTATGCAACCCCAGGGCCAGCTCCAAATCCTTATGAATATGATAGAGGAGGGCCTAGATCCCCAGGCTGCCCTAGACAAGCCCCGATGGCAGTGGATAGGAGGGGCAAGGCTTCATTTAGAAAAAGGCTATAGCAAAGACTTAATTGAGGACCTTAAGAATAGAGGTCACCAGGTAGAAATCATTGAAGATCCCATCCCCTTTGGCAGGGGAGAAATCATCCTAAGATATGAAGATGGTAGACTAGTAGGAGCTTGTGAACCCAGGACCGATGCCCAAGTCGCCGCCTGGTAAGACTAAATATAAAGACGATTAAATCCAATAAAAACAGTAAAAATAGCGGTGGCTCCACCGCTATTTATGCTAACAAACCTATTTAATTTAGAGTCTTTGTGCACACTTAGTTCTAATGTATTCATCCATAGCTGCAGCTGCATTCTTGCCAGCTCCCATAGCTAGAATTACTGTGGCAGCGCCAGTTACAGCGTCTCCACCAGCAAATACACCCTCAACTGTGGTCTTACCATCATCATCTGCTACAAGACACTTCCACTTGTTGGTCTCTAAGCCTTCAGTAGTAGATGCTATAAGTGGATTTGGTGAGGTTCCAAGGGCCATAATAACACCATCAGCCTCAATTTCAAATTCTGAATCCTCAATAGCAATAGGACGTCTTCGGCCAGAAGCGTCTGGTTCACCAAGCTCCATCTTGATGCACTTAATTCCCCTTACCCAACCATTTTCATCACCTAGAACTTCAACGGGGTTGGTTAGGAATTCAAACTTAATTCCCTCGTCAATGGCGTGGTGGACTTCTTCAACCCTGGCAGGAAGTTCATCCTGAGTACGCCTATATACTACGGTTACATCAGAGCCAAGGCGAAGAGCTGTTCTAGCAGCATCCATGGCAACATTACCACCACCTACTACAACTGTCTTCTTTCCAACCTTAATTGGAGTGGCATAGGACTTATCATAGGCCTTCATTAGGTTGGTTCTGGTTAAAAACTCATTGGCAGAGAAAACTCCATTGAGGTTTTCTCCAGGAATATTCATAAACATAGGTAGACCAGCTCCAGAGCCAATAAAGATGGCATGGTAGCCTTCGTCAAAAATCTGCTCAATAGTAATGGTCTTGCCTACTATTACGTTGGTCTCAATTTCAACGCCTAGGTTTCTTAGGTTGTCTAGCTCTGGGCGGACAACGCCGTCTAGAGGAAGACGAAATTCAGGGATACCATAAACCAAAACTCCACCTGGCTCATGAAGGGCTTCAAAGATTTTTACAGTATAGCCTTTTTTGGCCATTTCCCCTGCACATGAAACACCTGCAGGACCTGAACCAATAATAGCAACCTTACGGCCATTTTTAAGCGCACACTCACCTACATGAATGTCATTTCTCTCAGCCCAGTCGGCTGCAAAGCGCTCAAGCTTTCCTATAGCTACTGGCTCGCCTTTTTTTCCAAGGATACAAGTAGCTTCACACTGGATTTCCTGGGGACAAACCCTACCGCAAACTGCTGGTAATGATGTATATACAGCTAGGGATTCTGCTGCTTCTCTGAACTTTCTGTCGGCAATAAATCCGACAAATTCAGGTATGTTTATATTTACAGGGCAGCCTGGCCTACATTGTGGGTTCTTACATCGCAGACAACGCTGAGCTTCTTTTACTGCCTCTTCTTCTGTATAACCTAAGCAAACTTCATTGAAGTTACTTCTTCTTATGTCAGCAGGTTGCTCTGAAATTGGTATTCTTGTAAAGCGATCCATTCTTAAACCTCCCTATACTCATAGTTGTCTAGCTGCTCTTGCTCACGATACTGGGTTTGACGCTTGAGAGCTTCATCAAAATCAACCTTAGATCCATCAAATTCTGGGCCATGGACACAGGCGAACTTGGTTTCTCCATCAACGGTAACCCTGCAGGCGCCACACATTCCAGTGCCATCTACCATGATTGGGTTAAGGGAAACTGTTATTGGAATACCATATTTTTCTGCTGTTAAAGCAACAAACTTCATCATTATCATGGGTCCAATAGCAACTATGTGGTCGTACTCTTTTCCTTGGTTCTCAATGAGTTCATCTATGTAGTGAGTAACCATACCATGGAATCCATAGGATCCATCATCAGTGCAGACATATAAATGGTCGCATACATGGAAAAGCTTTTCTTCTAGAGTAATTAAATCCTTATTTTTAGCACCAAGGATTATATCGCAGCTGAGGCCATTGTCATGGAACCATTTAGCTTGGGGATAAATAGGAGCAGATCCTACTCCACCGGCAACAAAGAGAACCTTCTTATCCTTTAGCTCCTCAATATCCATCTTAATAAATTCTGAGGGTTCACCTAATGGACCAACAAAGTCTTTAATAGCAAAGCCTTCCTCTAGTTGGAAAAGATCCTTGGTAGATTTACCCATTGCTTGGACAACGATTTGAACTGTTCCTCTTCTCTCATCGTAGTCACAGATGGTTAGTGGTACCCTCTCCCCTTTTTCATCTGTGATGACAATAACGAACTGACCTGGTTGGGCTGATTTTGCAACCCTTGGTGCATAGATATCCATTGCAAAGATTTCTGGAGTTAGCACCGTTTTCTTTATTATCTTATACACTCTTCCCTCCTAAGTATGGGAGATTATCTCCCTTGATATAATAAAAAGGACTATAAGCTCGACAAAACGAGCACCATAACTACATTATACACGATATTGATATCTTTTTATCGGATGTTAAAGAATCTATAAAAGATTGCTATAAGCGAAAAAAGAGGGGTTGATAGAAGCGTTTATAACCCAATAAATCACTATAATACCTATATCCATCATAGTTATTACCAGAGAAAATCATTTTCTGGTAATTCCATAGCTGCATGGTATGGGCGTAGGATTCATTTGCAAAGGATTTAATCTCAATTATCCCCCCTAAATTAAGCCCATATATAGTGGTAGGAGCTAGACTTCTTGGGCCTATGTCGTTTCCTGTTCTAGGATAGGTCATATAATCTCTTAGTAGGCCTACATAAACCCAATTATTTGTAAAATCACCATCAATACTATTCCAGGCCCCTATATAAGGGTATTCCTCTCCAAAAAACCCATAATATATAACCTGAGATGTAAAGTTAGCGCAGTTTTCCTGAAGACTGGCATACTGGTTATTCCTCTCATAAATATGCCTGTCTATGTAGTCTATCGCCCTGCCCGGATCATATATATAATCATTTGACTTCAGTCCATAAAGCCTAGGATCACTTTTTAACCCATAGGCAGGAAAAAGAAAATTATTATCTGACCTTCTTTTATCCATAAACTCAAGGTCTATAGATTTTTGAAGAAGCTCTACAGATTTTTCATAGCTATATCTCCTTTCATAACTTTCTACAGTAGAGGTGCTAAAATTAATATCGGCATGGTACCTTTCAGATATTTTCCACAATCCTTCCTGCTTAACTAAATAAAAGATATTTCTGCCAGCATAGATGAAGGGAGGGTAGGCCTTGCTTGTATCTATATCAAGATAGAAAGTAACCCTGGCACTATCCCCCAAATCCTCCACTTCTTCAATAATAAGCTCCAAAGGAAACCTCTGCCTTTCTACATAGGCATAGTTCATTTCTTCAATATATTTTCTACGTTCTACAAGCATCTGATAAGTACTAACAAAAGAGGTGCCCTCTTCACTTGTCATATCCATTAAGTCAGATATATCATGGGGAGCTAGATCTAAATATCCACTATAAAGCCTATCAAAATATTCAGTTACCACTTCTTCATGGCCTCTTGTATCAGCAAAACTAATTGCTGGGAAAACCAACAAAATAATAATTAAAATTAATAGCCTTTTCATTTAATCTCCTTACTATCATTATACAGTAGAACTGATTAAGTAGGATAAACAAAAAACCAGCCGAAGCTGGTTAATCAAAAAATATCTCTTGTACACTCTTATTATAATACTTTGCCAATTTTGACTTAATTTCATCCCTAGGAATCCTTCGCCCTTGCTCATACATGGATAAAGTTGAGCGGCTTATACCAAGTGCCTGGCAGACTTCTCTTCCAGGTGTGGTGCCTCTTAATTGCCTAAGCCTTTTACCTATCTTTTTAGCATCCATAAACCCTTCCTCCTGGGATAATAGTACACTATTTGTGTATGTCTGTCAAATCTGCTTGTCTTATTTACACATTCCGTGTATAATTATTATGACTACAGAAAATATAACTGGAGATTAATATGAAAATTGGTAATAAGCTTAAAAATCTAAGGGTGGCAAAGGGATATTCCCAATCCCAAGTAGCTCAGCTTCTTGATTGTTCTAAAAGTTCCATCAGTATGTATGAAAACGATAGAAGAGAACCCAGCCTCGATATGCTGGTCAAGCTCTTAAGGCTTTACGAAGCCACTGCTGACAGTTTACTACTATCTGGTGAATAAAAAAGGGTTTTAGAATACTTAGCCATTAAGGAAACCAAAAGACACCCGAAATCAGGTGTCTTTTGCTATTTTTCTTCAATAAATTGTATCCTTACCCCATCAGGGTCCAAGATATAAAAAAAACTAGTACTGGGATTGGGTGAAAAAGGACCACTATCTATCTCTAGGCCTCTTTCCCTTATAAAGTCCATCTTCTTTTCAAGGCTGTCTACTCCAAATCCCAAAGAGATAGATTGCCCTATACTTACATCCACAATCTCCTGGCTGCATATAAGTTCTAGCTTGGTCTCACCAGAGCCCAGAAAATATATTTCCCTTCCGGGAAGCTCTATATGCCTGTAAGTCTCAAGACCTACAATCTCCCTATAAAACCCCAGGGATCTTTCCATATTTGCTACCTGTAGGGTAACCCATCTAAATCCCATCTATCCTCCTATTTAAATACTAGGGAAGCCAGAATAACCAGGGCTCCCAGCACAATCCTATACCAGCCAAAAATCTTAAAGTCATGTTTTTTAATATAATCCATCAAGAATCTAATCACAAAGACACTGGTAAGGTAACTAACCAGCATACTTACAAGTAGGATTATCAGCTCAGCTAGGCTAAAACCACCAAAGTGCCTGAGCTCAAGTACTGAAGCTCCAAACATGGCAGGAATAGCCAAAAAGAAGGTGAACTCTGCAGCTATCTTTCTACTAAAGCCTAGGTAAATCCCCCCTAAAATAGTTGCCCCGCTTCTAGAGGTTCCAGGGAAAATTGCTGCTAATAATTGAAAAACTCCTACTATAAAAGCATCCTTATAGGTGATTTTCTTAATACTAGCCACCCTTATTTTTAAGTCTTTATTTTTATTTTCAAGATATATAAATAAAATACCCACTATTATCAGAGCCAGAGCCACAGAAAAAGAATTATAAAAGTACTTGTTAAAAGTAGACTTAAATAGGATTCCAATTACTCCTGCAGGAATAGATGCGAAAACTATCTTAAACCACATAATCATTTTATCTCTTTTAATACTAAAAGGGCTAAGCTCAAAGGGGAAGATATCCTTCCAGTAGAGCACCACCACTGCCATTATAGCTCCCAGCTGAATAACAACCAGGTACATGTCCATAAAAGCCTGGCTAACATCTAGTTTAATTATCTCATCTAGGATTATCATATGGCCTGTAGAAGATATGGGCAGCCACTCTGTAATCCCTTCAACAATTCCAAATAGAATTGCTTTTAATAAATTTACCATCTTTAAAGTTTCCTCTTTTCTTGAAAATATAATATAATTTAATCAACCCTAGACTTTATTGCGAGGCCCATTATGAAATTTGGACTAAGAATTAAAAAGACAGTTTTGGCAGTTGCCCTCTGTCTTGTAGTAGATCACTTTAGACAAGGTATGCCCCTTTTTTCTGTAATTGCGGCAATAATGACCCTGCAAAAAGATAAGCAGCTCTCTCTAGTTCAAGCAAGAAACAGAATTAGTGGCACTCTAATAGGTGGTGCATTAGGACTAGCTAGCCTTATTGTATTCCAAAAGCTAAATATTTCCTACCAAAGCCTCATCTATATCTTAGCAGTCTCCTTTATGGCTGTTCCAATTATAAATATCAATCTTTGGCTAAATAGCCCTAAATCCGTGGCCTTCTCTTGTGTCGTATACTACTCAGTAGTAATCAGCCACTTTAAAGATTTAGAACCCTTTGTCTTTGTCAGTAATAGAATGATTGATACTCTTATTGGGGTTCTGGTTGGCCTGCTTTTAAATCTTCTTCCTTACCAAGATGACTTAGAAGATCCAAGGGCTGGCTAATTACTTTGGCACCTGCTAAAGGCGACTGAAAGCCCCAGTCAACTTGAAGACAAGCCACTCCAGCATTTTTTGCTGTATATACATCCACATCGCTATCCCCAACATAAAGGACTTGGTCATGGCTAAGTCCCTGCCTATCCATCATGATAAGAAGGCCCTCAGGGCTGGGCTTTCTTTCATAGATACCAGAGCCTAGGATTTCTTGAAAAAACCCAGGAAAATATCGTCTGCAGACCTCCTGGGTAGCATCATGGGGTTTATTACTAAAAACTCCAGTTTTTATTTTTCTTTTTTTAAGCTCCTCAAGAAGCTCCATAATACCATCGTAAACCCGGCTCTTATTAGAAAGGTTCTTTTTGTAGTGCTCTCTAAATAGCTCAGCAGCCTTTGTTGGCTCCTTTGCTCCCAACCTTTCCATAAGGACCAAAGGTCCCTTTCCCAGAGCCAACCTTACTTCTTCCTGGCTAGGCTCTTTATATCCTAAAACCTTAAAAGCATAAGCTAGGCTGCCATGGATATCCGCCAGGCTATCAATTAGGGTTCCATCTAAATCAAAAATAACCGCATCTATCACTTAGTATTACCTCACCTTATCTATAAACTCTTCTACGCCTTCCTTCCAAGCCAAATCAGAAAAAGACTTAAGGAGCCTATCTAAATCAAGCTCATTATTATGGGAACTTGCCATTATAAGCTTCATTATTGGATAAAAAGCCTGGGCTCCTAAAAATTCCTTTATCTCTTCTAAAAATTTCCAAAGTCCTAAACTTAAATCCCTAGCTACCAGTCCGCTTAGAGGTCTATTCTTGATTCTCTCTAAATGGACGTCATAGTAAGACCTAAGCTCATCAAGCTCCTTCTCACTATAAATATCACTGGCAATCTCACTTAGGAAAAATAATCTAAGGCCTACTAGTACATCTTCTTGACCTTCTACCCTCCAGCCTAGTGCCAGATAAAGCTTAATAAGCTCCTCATAGGCCCTAAGCCCTGCTTCCTTTGGCCAGGGGAAGAAAATTACCTTGTCTAGGGAAAAGGCCTCGTAGCCATCAGGCAAAACTACATAATCAAGAGAGCCCTTATAACTGACCTCTCCATAATTATTATACATATAGTCCCAGGCCTGTCTTAAAAACCTATTAAGAAGTTCTGTGTTAGTCGACTTATCAAGATAGTAGATATTCCCAGAAAAAATCTTATCTCCGTAGTAGGAAGCTATTGAAAAAATACCAGGACCCTGGCCTTCAAAGGTAAAGTGCAATAAACCATGTTTTTGCTGAACCTTATCCATCTTGTGATTACTTAGTGCAACCAAGTCCCTTGGAAGGATAATTTCAGTCCTACGCATTGGAGGAACATCATCTCCTAGGAAGGGCAGATAGGCTCCATTATCTTCAATAAATAACCAGTCAGTATTAGGCTCTATAAAAACCTGATAGCTAAACTTATACTTATGACCCTTAGGTAGATTATAAACATACAAATTATCCTGGGTCTTTGGCAAGACCAAGCTCTCCTTTTCATCAACATAGAATTCTGAAATTAAATGTTTAGAACTTAGAAAGATTTTTCCCCCTGGCAGCTCCCAAGAGCTTAAGCTGACCTCCACATGGAAGACCCCTATCTTGGGAGAAATTTGTATTTGGGTTATCATACAGGCCTCCTAGATAAAAATATATCCCCTTAAAACAAATAACAAATAGTCTTGCCACTATTATATAGGACTTTCTGTCCTTAGGCTATACCAAAGAAAAAAGCCGGTGCCATGACCGACTTAACCTATCTTATTTCTCTACCGCCAATAGCCTCATTTATTTCTGGCATGAGTTCTTTGGATATTATTTGTAAGAATTCTTTAAGTTTTTCCACATCTTCTGGGCTAAAATGCTCCTCCATCCTAGAAGTGACCTTGGTGATATAAGAATTCTTCAGACAACAAGTTGACACGACCAAAAATGTGAAAGGCTTTTATCATTTTAGAGTTCTATGCTACAATATAGCCTATAGAAGGGAGGAACTATGGAATTAAAAAATCATTTCATGAAACAAAAGATGATGACTAAAGTACTCATCTCTCTTATCCCCATTTATGTATTCTCCGTATGGCTCTATGGACTTAGAGTCCTGGCCCTTTTAGCCTTTGTTTTGGCTGTGGGTCTATCAGCAGAATACTGGGTGATGCGGCTAATTCAAGGCCCCAAGGCCAAAGTCTCCGAAGCAGCCATAGTTACAAGTGCGCTCTTTACCCTTACCCTACCCCCAACTATTCCCTTCTGGATAGCTGGCGTAGGAATACTGGTAGCACTAGTACTAGCCAAAGGAGCCTTCGGCGGCTTTGGAAGAAACATTTTCAACCCTGCCCTAGTCGGTCGTGCTTTTATTTACATTTCATTCCCTGTACAAATGACCGCTGCATGGGCAGAAACTTACAGCTCTCTACCTGGAGGCCTTGTCCGCTACGGCATTCAAGGGCTAACCAATGCAACTCCAATGATTGCTCTAGAAACAACGGGAAGCCTAACGGCTGTCAAGGACTTATTCTTAGGAACCATTTCTGGAAGTATAGGTGAAGGCTCAGCCCTTCTAATCCTCTTAGCAGGTGCCTATTTGGTCTATACCAAGACTGCTTCCCTCACCATCATGCTCTCAGTACTGCTATCTGGACTGGGCTTTTCCACCCTCTTTTATCTAGTTGGATGGAGCACTGTACCAGTAGCCTTTAGCATCCTCAGTGGTGGATTTTTATTTGCAACAGTCTTTATGGCAACCGACCCTATCTCTGCACCTAGAGATAAAACCAGCCAAATTATATTTGGAATAATTATTGGTTTTTCTGCCATGTTTATAAGGACCTTTGCTCTCTTTACTGAGGGAATCATGTTTGCTGTCCTAATAGGCAACTCCTTTGGACCACTTGTAGAAAGAACTGTTAGAGAAATGAGGGCTACTAGCAAGGCTAAAAAGGAGGCAGTAAATGGATAAAAGTTATACCTATACCCTTATATTTATGGTACTGGTTTCCATGATACTAACCTCCATCCTGGCAGTTAGTAATGCGGCCTTCCTACCTACAATTAATGCCAATGCCTGGAAGGCTGAACAAGAAGCCATTCTAGATGCTTTTGGTATTACAGTGGATAACCCAGAGGACTTCTTTGAAAAGAATGTCAAGGAAAAGGACTTTGGAGTGGTAAAGGGCTTTGAACTAACTGGAGACCTAGAAGCCTACGCTCTGCCCTTTGAAGGAGCAGGCCTTTGGGGAACAATAAGAGGATACCTAGCCCTAGATAAGGACCTTGATGAAATCCTGGGGATCACCTTTACCGATCAAAGTGAAACCCCGGGTCTGGGAGGAAGAATTGAAGAACCCCAGTTTAGGGACCAATTCCGCCAAGTGGTCTTTAAACCACTTAAGTATGATAGTGAACTCCAGGCCATTACAGGAGCCACCCAGACCTCGAACTCTGTTCTTAGGATTATTAATAATTTCTATGACCAGGTCCTACCAAAACTGGAGGTGAACTAATGGCTGATCTTAAAGTAGTTGCTAGAAACCAAATCACCAAGGAAAACCAGGTCCTAAGACAAATCTTAGGTATCTGTTCTTCCCTGGCAGTAACCAATCTAATGATGAATTCTCTTGTTATGGGACTGGGTGTGGCCTTTGTAACGGGCCTATCTAGCTTTACCATATCCCTACTTAACAAGCTGATTCCTCAAAGGATTAGGATGCTGATTCAAACCTTTGTAATTGCCTTTTATGTAATCCTGGTTAATCTTTTCCTCCAGGCCTATATGCCCGATATATCAAAGCAATTAGGACCCTATGTTGGTCTGATTATCACTAACTGTATCATCATGGGTAGGGCAGAAGCCTTTGCAGCCCAGAATCCCCCTCTACCAGCACTTGTTGATGGTTTCTTTTCTGGTATTGGCTACCTACTAGTTTTACTGGTAATTAGCTTTATAAGGGAATTCCTAGGCTTTGGAACACTTTTTGGAATTGATTTAGGACTTAACTTTACAAGATGGACTCTTATGGTAATGCCACCTGCAGCCTTCTTTGTAATAGCTATCCTGATCTGGTTCACCTCTGCCCGCACCATCAAGGCTGAGCAAAAAGAAAGGAGTAGCTAATGGCACCTAATATATCGCCCCTTGTGATTTTTATTGCTTCTATATTTACCAGTAACATGGTATTAGCAAACTTCCTAGGTATGTGCTCCTATCTAGCCATTTCAAGTGAGTATAAGACAGCCTCGGGACTTGGCAAGGCAGTTACCCTGGTTCTAATAATTACCAATGTTGCAAACTGGGCAATCTATCACTATGTAATAGAGCCCCTTGGACTAGAGTATTTGCAGTACATTATCTTTATTATGGTTATCGCAGCCATAGTCCAGATACTTGAACTTTTCATGGACCGCTATATGCCGGACCTCCACGCAAACCTAGGGGTTTTCCTCCCACTGATTACAGTAAACTGTGCTATCCTGGGAGCCACCCTTTTCCAAGTAATTCGTAACTACAGCTTCTTGCAGACCCTGCTCTTTAACCTGGGCTCTGGCATAGGCTGGTGGATGGCCATCATCATGCTGGCTGCCATTAGAGAAAAAATGGGTAAGGCAAAACTTCCACCGGGCCTAGCTGGTCCTGGTATCGCCTTTTTAATTACGGGAATCATGGCCCTGGCCTTTGTAGGCTTTTCCGGCATTTTCCCGGTACAATAGGAGGCTATAATGAATTTTGCTGAAGTTTTTACAACGGTACTAAGCATTACAGGAATATCTGCAGCCCTAACCATTATTATCTCCCTAGCTGAAATGAAGCTAAATGACTATGGAATTTGTACACTGGATATTAATGATGGAAGTAAGACCCTAGAGGTCCAGGGGGGCCAATACCTACTTAACTCCCTAGCCGCAAACAAAATCTTTATTCCATCAGCCTGCGGAGGCAAGGCCACCTGTGGCCTCTGTAAACTCCAGGTAATGGAGGGTGCAGGCCCCCTACTTCCCACCGAGGAGCCCTACCTAACCGAGGAGGAAAGAGAAAACCACTACAGACTGGCTTGCCAGGTCAAGATTAAAAGTGACCTCAAGCTCCACATACCAGAAGAACTCTTTAACATTAAAGAGTACCTAACAAATGTGGATGTTTTGGAAGACCTGACCCACGATATAAAACTAGTTAGACTTAAGCTCCCTGAAGGAGAAGTCCTTAACTTTAAACCCGGGCAATTTATGCAGTTCTATACCAAACCCTATGACAAGATAAAAGAGTCAGTCTTTAGAGCCTACTCCATTTCTTCACCACCTAGTGAAGAGGGTTATGTGGAATTTTGTATAAGGCAGGTCCCCGATGGAATCTGTACTACCTATGTCCATACAGCTTTAAATGAGGGAGACCAGGTTCAACTTTCTGGCCCCTACGGTGACTTCTTCTATAGAGGTAATACAAAAACAATGGTCATGGTGGGAGGAGGCTCCGGCCTAGCTCCACTTAGAAGCTTGGCCCTGGACAACCTGGCAAAGGGTGTTGATGCCAACATGAGTCTCTACTTTGGAGCCCAAAAACCAAGGGACCTCTACTATACAGAGGAGTTTAGGGATCTAGAGGAAAAACATGATAACTTTAAGCTCATCCAGTCCCTATCAAGAGTGGAGGAGGGAGATGACTGGGATGGACTAACAGGAAGGATCACAGTCCACCTAGATGAAGATTTAAAGAAACTAGAAGACCCCACCGATGTAGAAGCCTATCTATGTGGAGGCCCAGGATTTCTTGCATCTGTTAGGAAGGTTCTAATAGACAATGGAGTTCCAGCTTCCCAGATTTACTTCGACGAATTTTAGGAGGTAGCCATGGCAAAAAAAGATCCTAGAAGTGCACAGATACAAGAGGATATGGCCCCGGGCAGCCTAACCTTAGTTGGTTTTTTAGGTGATGACACAAGAAGCTATGAAGCCATCATCCAGCAGGATGAGGCAATCTTTCAAAAGGAAGGTATAGAAATAGACCAGGTAGTCAAGGCCCTAAAAAAACTTACCTTTAAAGGAGTTGATGGCCTGGGAGAACCTGTGGATGTGGGTGACTATGAGGTCAGTGTAGACCACTTTAGAGGCTGGCTCTACTGTCCTTTTAAGCACAAAAAAAAGGTCAGTAAGAGAAATACCACCCTTTATGATAAGGTTACAGGCAAGACCATCTACTGGTCTGATCTTTCCCTTCACCTAATAGAAGACCACCACTTCTTCCAAGGTAAGGGCAGCCATTTTAGGATGGAGCCCGAGACCCTAATTGAGGTTCTAAGATTAGAACCCTTAGATGAAAAGTAATCTAAAAAAATAATCTTAAACTTAAATGAGAGCCCTCCGGCTCTCATTTTTCCTTTTATCAAAAAAAGTTATTTTAATGCAGTCTAAGAAGAATAGCTAATCTCTTCTTTTTATATCCCCGGCAATCTCTTTTAAAAATCTCTCTAAAAGATCTGCGTGATGGCCTCTAAGGACCATATGATGGTTGGAGATTGGATACTTGAGGAAATAATCCATGGCCCCAGGCAGATGGAGTCTCATTTGACTTCTGCAGAGGTCACTTCTATGAAGGCTTTCTAGAAGTACTCCTTCCTTGGCCACAAAGTTTTCAAAACTATCCATCTTAAAGAGGGTAACCTCCTCGAAATCAAAATCCGAAGCTACTCCAACTCCAATGCCTGACTCAAAGTGGGTATTAAGGTAGACCTTATCAGGATAGTCTAGAGGGATGGTGCAGTGGGCAATTACCAGCTGCTCCTTAACAGGATCTAGCTCCGAAGGATTGGCCATAAAAACAGACTCTTCTAAAAGCTCCTGAGAAACCACCATAGATAAAAGACTCTTCTGGTCTCCTTCACATCCCGATGGATAGCCCTGGGCGTTTAGAATGGCTAGCGCCAGACAGGCTGTAGTGTCCAGAGGATCTAGGATATCAAAGCAGCGCAGGCTAAAACCAGTAAGGTCATGTTTTTCTATAAGCCTACTTAGGGCACCATAGACCTCTAAGGCCTTGTCCATTTCTCCCTTATTATAGCCAATCTTTAGAAGCTTTTCAGTCCACTCATTGGCCTCATAGCCTCCCTTTTTTACCTCTTCTAAAAGTTCATCTACTTCAAGTCTGATAAACTCCATACCTGTAAGTTCTTTTACTCTTTCATAATCAACATCTGAAGCTATAAGCCAGTCAGAAACACCAATAACCCCTAGTCTATGTCTGCTAAGTTTTTCTCTGACCTCTTTAAAGTGGAGGATCTCCTTTACTCTCTCACCCACTTCCTGGGGGCTACCATGAAGGATTTCTCCCTGCCTACCCTGATTTTGGAGATAGGTTAGGATTTCAAGGGAAGCTGCTAGTGAGTTATGGGCTGGATGGGTCAATAGATAAATCTTACCTGGTAGCTGGTCTAGGATATTTAGAAACTGCATCTCAGTTCCACCAGTAGCTACAAAGACCAGGCTCAAATCCTGCTCGATTATGTCCTCTAGGCTCCCAAAGTCTAGGTCAACTCCCATATCTCTTCGAAATCTCTCCAGAGTTGCCATTAGCAGCTCTTCTTCTTGGTGGGCTGCCTTAATAATTAATGTATGCATAAATCCTCCTTCTTAGCGTCTAATGTTATAAATATAATACTATATATAGGTGTAAGAAATAAGNNATTTTTTTAAAAAGTAAAACTAGAGATGAGCTCAGGGCAAGGATGATTATTACAGAAAACTCCCTGCTTTGGCCTAGAAAGATATAGGCTAGAGCCAAAAGAGCAAGGAGAATAAACCCTGCTAGCCTTAAGCGCTCCCTCTTAGCCATCTTAACTTTATATAAATCATGGGGAAGAAAGGCAATGGCAAAGAGTAGAAAAGTATAAATCCCAAAAGTCAGCTTATCTTGTCCACCTAAAAAATAAGCAAGTAATAGAGCAAAAATGCCACTTTTAACAAAAATTAGTATAAGTGCCTTTGTTAATCCACTATTCACTTTAGCCATAGCTCCTCCCTTCATCGGCCTTCACTATATCCCTACCCATAATTCATAGGCTTAATGAAAAAAAGACCAGAATCTGATCTCTGGTCTTCTTTTCTTTTAGTGTTCATGCTCATGGTGGCAAACAGAGCCTGTGGATTCGAGCTCTCCATCTAAATAGGCTTGGGCTAAATCCCTAGCCTGACCTCTAGCGCCCACAATAACCTCAATATCATTTTCATTAAATATATCTACAGCAGAAGCGCCCATGCCCCCGGCTACAATGACATTAACTCCCCTTTCATGGAGGAATCTAGGTAAAAATCCTGGCTTATGGCCTGGATTATCAACACTCTCTTCAGAAACAATCTGGCCATCCTCTGTAGTAAATATTTCAAAAGTCTCACAGTGTCCAAAGTGGTCTGCAGCCATTTTGTTTTGGCTGGCAACAGCAATTAGTAACATCTCTACCTCCAGTTTTCTAATTTATCAGCCAGGTCTTCAAGCCACTGGCCCTCAAAGTCTTCTATAACTCCTCTATCACAAGAAGCAGCTAGGGTGGAATCAATTGGCAGTCTAGCTAGGATTGGTAACTCAAAATTATCAGCTACCTCCTCTAGTTTACTTTCTCCAAAGACCTTATAGCTCTTACCATTATCAGGGCAAACAAAATAGGACATATTTTCTACCAGGCCTAGGACTGGGATATCCATCATCCTGGCCATGTTAACGGCCTTGCCCACAATCATTGATACAAGCTCCTGAGGAGAGGTTACTACTACAATCCCATCCACTGGTAGGGACTGGAAGACTGTTAGGGGTACATCCCCTGTTCCAGGTGGCATATCAATAATCATATAGTCAATATCACCCCAGGCTACATCATCCCAAAACTGCTGGACTGCATTAGCGATAATCGGTCCTCTCCAGACTACTGGATCAGTATCATTTTCCAGCAGTAGGTTAATAGACATAACAGAAATTCCTTCTTTAGTCTTAACAGGTAAAAGTCCATTATCTCCACTTACTGCCTTTTCTTTTAGGCCAAAAGACTTAGGGATTGAGGGGCCTGTTATATCAGCGTCCATAATGGCCACCTTAAAGCCTCTCCTGTTAAGGCTAACAGCAAGAAGGGACGAAACCAAGGACTTACCAACCCCTCCCTTACCGCTTACCACGCCAATAACTTTTTTAACCCTGCTTTTTTTAACCAGGCTTTTTACAAAACTTGCCTGGCTAGACTTGTCTTTTGGATTTTGATTTTCTTCCATACCTATCTCCTTTTAACTACCAAATTCTTTGAATTCATAAGTTCTTCTATTCTTTCAAAAACCTCTCTTGCAGCCCTGCCTGAAGGACAGTCTATGTCTGCTATGGTCTCTCCCCTATTTACAGCTTCCAGAGCCTGCTCATCGAAGGGAATCTTCCCCACAAAATGAACCTTCATTTCCCTGGCAATCTCTTGAATTTTTTGGGTCTTCTCCAGACTCAAATCATATTTATTAACGCAGACCGCTGTTTCAACCCCTTGGAGGGCGGCAGTCTTTATAATCCTCTCCATGTCGCTAATACCCGATAGAGAGGGCTCAGTAACAATCAGGGTAAAGTCCACATCACTTAAAGAGGCAATAACCGGGCAGCCAATACCAGGTGAGCCATCTATTATTGCAAATTCGCTGGCGGAATTCTCCTTCATATTTTTCTTGACCTCTGTAACTAGAAGGCCTGAGTTGCCACTTCCCATCCTTAACTTAGCCGTGGAGAAAACACTCTGACCCTTATAAAGCATGAGTTGCCCTCCAGGCCAGCTCTTCATATCTATGGCCTTTTCAGGACATACATAGACACAAACCCCACAACCCTCACAGCTAAAAGGCTCTACTTTATAGCCTTCATCAGTGCTAATGGCATTAAACCTACAGTGGAGCCGGCAAAGGTCACAGAATGTACAAAGATCCTGATCTATCTCAGCCTTGGGCAGGCCATAATAGTCACTGGTCTTAGGCTCCACCTCCTGGTTGGTTACCAAGTGAAGGTTAGGAGCATCCACATCACAATCGCCATAGGTCTTGGCCTGGGAGAATTTAATAAAGGCGGAGGCAAGGGTTGTCTTTCCTGTTCCTCCCTTACCACTAAGAATTAGCAGCTGCTTCATCAAGGACCTCCTTTAATAAATCACCAAAGAGAAGCCTAAACCTGGGACTCTCATTATAGGCTATACCTCCATTTGAACTAATCTCTCCTAACTCAAAATCAAAGGGAATCTTAGCTAGAATCCTAAGTTTCTTATCAAGACAGTACTGCTCTGAAGGATTAAATTGCTCAGTAACCTTGTTAAGGACCACGCCAAAAGGCTTGTCAAATACCTGGGCTAACTCATGGACCATTTCTAGGTTGTGAAGACCAAAGATGGAAGGCTCGGCAACTAAAAGTAAATAATCGGCCTCCTTGATACTCTCCATAACATTGCAGGCAGATCCTGGAGGGGCATCAATAATAACTATTCCATCCAAGCCCCTAACCTGATTCATTAGGTCTTCTAAGATTGGTGTCGAAATAGCTTCGCCAGTATTAAGAATACCAGTGTGGACTTCAACATCCTGCCATAAGCCCCTTTCAACCCTGCCAATAACCCTATATTCTTCACTAAGGGCTTTCTGAGGGCAGACCAAAACACAGCCCCCACAAGAGTGGCAGATCCTATCAAGAATCATAAGCTCTTTACCAGTGTGGGCCAGGGCATTAAAGGTGCAACAATCTACACACTTTCTACATCCATCGCAAAGCTCTTTATCCACTCGAGGAACAGGAACCTTTACTTGCCTTGTCTCAATCCCTTCTGGCTTAAAGAAGAGATGACCATTTGGCTCCTCAACATCGCAATCTAGATAGCTGGCCTTTCCAGCTGCCGCAGCAAGATTAACAGAAACTAGAGTCTTACCTGTTCCTCCCTTGCCACTAAGAACCGCAATTTTCATCTCTAGTTCCCGTGGTGGCCAGGATGAATTTCAGTTAGTTTTTCAAGCTCTGAAGCCAGAACAGCTTCAATGTTCTCCATAATATCTGTTCCCTGAGACTTATAAAGCCCAATCTCAGCCCCTTCTAAAACCTGGGCAGCCTGGTCTCCAAGTCTAGGGGTTATAAGTGCCTCAACCTTCTGGTCAATAATAAGCTGAGCGGATTTTACGCCTACCCCACCCACATCGCCTGCGGCCTTATTATCAACAAAATGTCCTTCTTTGGTTTGAGAATCATAAATATAGTAAAAGGGAGCCCTTCCGTAGGAAGCACTAATTCCTTCCTCAAGATTATTGGCATTAACTGGTAGACCTATTATCATTTTCCTTCCTCCTTTAGATAATTATTAACAGCCTCATGCAGGGCCTTGGCACCCAGATTTGAGCAGTGGAGCTTTTCTTCTGGTAGACCCCCTAAGGCATCAGCTATATCACTATCACTGATAGCCAGGGCTTCTTCTAATGTTTTGCCCTTAGCTAAAACTGTTGTCATACTGGCTGAGGCAATCGATGCACTGCAACCAAAAACTAAAAAGCTAATATCAGTTATTGTGCCCTCCTCCACCTTTATGTAGATGGTTAGGGAGTCCCCACAGCCGGGATCTCCATAATGACCAGTTGCATGGGCATCGGGCATACTTCTAGCATTTCTAGGACTCATAAAATGTTCTATTACTGTTTGCGAATACATCCCTACTCCTGATTTCCCCTTTGACGATGTCTTCCTCCTCTTGTGCATCCTCTACCGCATCTAGAAAAACCATCACAAAGCTCATATTCTCCTCCCTCAATTACGAGGGCTTTACCATGGACCAGAGCGTCAGCAAGTTTTTCACGGGCTCGAGTATAAATGCCCTGAACAGTAGTCCGAGAAACCCCCATATTTTGGGCACATTCTTCCTGTTTGAGCCCTTCTAAGTCAATAAGCCTTATGGTCTCATACTCGTCTACACTCATCATGACCTTGCCTTCAATAGCTGCATGTCCATGTCCAAGTGGACCAAACTTATTTACCTTGGGTAGGGAGCAAACATTCCTCCCCTTTACTGGTCTAGACATCTTTACCTCTTTTCTAACAAGCAATAACCGGAAAAAATCCGGTTATTGCCTACTAATCTTCTAGATATTCTTCCAGGGCAGCCAGCTCTTCTCGAAGAAGATTTCTTTTTTCTTCCAAAAGCTCTCTATCCTCCGACTCATCAAGATAGCCACAAAATCCTGGTCCAAAGGGACCAAAACCCGGTCTTCTTCTAAAGCCCAGGCCCCTATTTGAATATCTACGTCTTGGACTCACTCTTGCATAGCCACAGGGACCTAATCCCCTGCCTGTTGCTGGTCCTTGGCCCATAGGGCCTCTTCCATCTCTTCTTGGCATAATAACCTCCAGGTTTATAACATATGTCAGTAACTCCTGCTTATAGTATAGCAGGATTCTGACATATGTCAATAACCCGGTTTAATCTTCAATTATCTCCACATGCTCATCAACCACCTGAATAAAGGTTTGACCTATATTAAGCTTAAGTGGCTGACCCTTATCATCAAAGAAATAGGTGGGAGACAATCTATTCTCCTTCTTCCAGCTAATCTTAGCCATCTTACCCTGGCTAAAGAAAAGTCCTTCTCCTTCTCCCTCATCATCAAGATTAACTCTGCCAACACTATCTACAGTAATACCATTGGCATACTGGACAATTATATTTGTAACCTCTAGAGGCTCCCCATCATTCTCATCAAGGTGGAGGGAGCCATCCTTATACCTGTAATAAATGCCCTCATCCTCCTGATAAACATAAGCAGTACTGTTGCCATACCTAATTGGTATTGTAAAGGCTGGCATATCCTGCCCCATGGGACTGGTTGGTTCTTTATAAAATTCAAAGATCGAATCTTCCAGCTTATTTTCAAATCCATAGGACTCGGAATATTTTCTTATTTCTTCCATAGAGGAGTAGGCATTATGGGGAGCTTCCTTGCCCACATAACCATTCCTATAGTAAAGAGGCTGACCAATGGCCATTCCATCAAGTGAACTAACTCCTAGGCTCCTAATATCATCGTAGCCAGCCGGACTTGCACCGTAGTGGGCCAAAATAGCATCATATTCCAAGACCTTAGTCACAAAGGGAGTTCTGGTTGATCTAATAGGACCTATGGTGTCAGGTTCTGTCACTTGATAAAAGGCAAGGTACCTAGTAAAGTCCCCTTCTACTCTAATCTCATAGACAATTTCAGCCTCTCTAAGGCCTGCCTGCCAGCGGGCATTTGGATGGTTATCAAGCATAACCCCTACCACTGCCTGCTCAGACAGCTCTTTACTGACCTTGGTCCCGCTTAAAAGGGATCTATATTCTTCATCAACTTCTTTTCCTACTTTTCCTTCTTGGCTATCAGCAGTGCTGTCTTCTATTTTTTCAAGTTCAATTTCAATAAGTTCTTCCTCTTCAACCTGAACCTCCTCCTGTTTGCAGGATGATAAAAACAAAGACAATATTACCAGAACAAAGACAAGTATTTTGCTTTTTTTCATAAGAACCTCCGATTTCATTTTACAACAAAGGGCAGCAATTCACCAGCTTAAGACTCAAAACATAAATTGAAATAAAGTAAAAAAAGTCCCTAGAAAGGACTTATTTTAGGCTTCTAGATTTACATCATCGTAGCTTCTATCCTCATCGAACTTCTTTACTACATAAGAGCAAACTGCCTTTAACTTGATATTCTCTGCCCTTGCATAGGTCACTAGGTGGTCTAATAGGATCTTAGCCACGCCCTGCCCCCTTAAACTGGGATCTACCTTGGTAGAAATAACAGCTAGATTACCATCCCCAAGATCCCTATACTCAATTAGAGCAAGAGGGCTATTCTCATCTTCCCCTATCCAAAAACCTCTATCTGCCCTTTTAATTTCCATTCATTCCTCCAAAACTTTGGTCTTTTTATTTAGATTTACTTTAAAGAGTAAATAACCCGATAGGATTATAATACCCATTCCTAAAAAACTTAAAATATCAGGCCTCTCATTAAAGAGTAGGATGCCAATAATAGCGGAAAAAATAATACCTGTGTAGCCATAGACACTGATTTCTCCTGCTCTTGCAAGAGAGTAACCGCTAGTAACAAAGTATTGACCAAGTCCCCCGAATAGTCCAATTCCCAAAAGGAAAACCAAAGTCCAGCCCTGGGGCATAACAAAATCGCCTATTAAAAAGGGCAGGGAGACCAGGGAAGAAAAACCTGCAAAGGCCAGGATAATCACCTCACCCTCCACATCTCCTCGAAGGGAGTTTATAAAGACATAGGCCAGAGCAGAACCAAGTGAGCCACAAAGACCAACAAAAGCTGGGAAAGCCGATGAGTTAAAACTGGGTTTTACAATAAATAAGACACCTACAAAACCCAAAATCACTGCTAGGAGCTTATCCTTTGTTAGCTCCTCTTTTATTATCAGAGCAGAGAAGAGCACCACAAAAATTGGAGAGGATTGGTGGATAGCATTGGCATCTCCAAGCAGCATCCTTTGGGTGGCGTAAAAATAACAGGAAACCCCCATATAGCCAGCCATACAGCGTAGAAGTAAGGGCAATCTGGACTTTTTAGGTACCTCTATTTTCTTGCCCCTCTTTTTAATAATAAATAGCATGCCAAAGAAAATTAAGAGATTTCTCATAAAAATCTTTTCAAAAAGAGGGATATCTGGTCCGCTGAGCTTTACAAAAACCTGCATAAAGCTAAAAGCAAGGGCTGAAAGCAGAATATAGCCAACAGCCTTTTTATGATTATTCATCTGATAACCTTTTCTTAAAAATATCCACCAGTTGCCTGTGGTCATTTATCCTGGCAATAGGGGCCTCAGCCTGGCCAAAGCCAAGCTCAATATGATAATAAGGAATGCCAGCATGCAAGGAGGCCAGCTCATCTCCCCTAGTATCTCCCACATATACTGGACTTTTTAGTCCATGATTTTTCATAATTAGGAGGATGTTATCTCCCTTGGGCTGAGGACTGGCTCCCCAGGATAAAAAATCCTGAAAAAGGTAGGCCAGACCATGTACCTCTAAAAAGGTCTCTATATAACCCTCTTGGCAATTAGAAACAATAAATAGAGGAAAGTCCTCCTTAAGTTCTTCCAAAGTTTCTACCAAGTTAGGAAAAAGAAAACTTCCACCCTGGCGGATTAGGGCTAACTCTAATTCATAAAAATCCTCAAAAGCCTTCTTTTTCTTATCTGGCTCCATGCCTAAAAGGGCGGCCCTAGCTATCTCATCCATGGGTTTACCAATAAGACCCATAAACTTTTCCCTACTGGTAATTTCAGTGCCTTCTTTTTCTTCAATCCGTATAAGGGCCTCATAGGCAGGTTCAGTTGCATCCCAAAGGGTTCCATCTAAATCAAAAATAACTCCATCCATTCCTATTCTCTTTCTCGCATTATTCCAATTACTGTTTCATCCACTTCATTCATGCCAGGGCTACTTAGCCTGGCCAGATTAGCTATGGATTTTTCCACCTGAGGGTCACATATGCCATTGTGGTCCTTTAAGGAGGTACCACTCTTAGCTAAGAGAGCCGACTGGACAGCAGTCATGGCTGCTGTGCCTAGTTTTAGAGCACACCCAGGTTTTGCCCCATCACAGATAACCCCAGCTTGGTTGGCAATTATGTTATTAATTGTACCTGGAATTATTTCCTTGCCCTCCAGGATCCAGGCAATGGCAGAACCACTGCCAATAGCTGCTGCAATACTACACCCGCAGAGATTTGATAGTCTACCTATGTAATGTTTAACATAGCTGGTTAAAAGGTGGCTAATAGCCAGGGCCTTGGCCAAGGTCTTATCATCTAAGGGTCTTATTTCCCTTAGAGCTGCTAGAGGTAAAATAGCAGTTAGCCCATTATTGCCACTGCCAGAAGAACTCATAACACTGACCCTCTCCCCACTCATTCTAACATCACTGGCTGCAGCAGTCAGCATGTAGGCAAGATTAGTAAAATCTTTTGCAACCAGGCCTTCATCCATGTTCTTTTGTATACTGTGGCCAACTCCAAGCCCATGACTCTGGCTTGCACCTAGCTCAGCTGCCCTTAGATTCATATCAAGGCCCTCCAGAAGAAAGAACAAATCCTCTGCATCCATAGCCTCGACGGTTTCTACAACATCTAAAATCTTGCTCTTATAAAATTCATTTAACTCTCCGCTAGCTTTAAGATCCTTTGGACCCCCACCATGGCTTTTAATAGGCTCGCCATCAAGGCTAAGTTCGACAAGATTATCATGGCGGCCAATTATTAGCGCCCTTGCTTTATGGTCTTTACCTTCTAAAGTAGCTTCTATATATATAGGCTCATCTCCGCCATCAATCCCAATCTCTATATCAATAGTTTCAAGGAGCTTCTCAGCAGCCTCTCTAGTTTTTTTATCAATACTTCCTAAAAGTTCAAGGCCCTTACTGGGGTCTGCCAGGGCAGCTCCCAAGGCGGCAGCTACATTAAGGCCCCTCCTACTGGTTCCTGGAATTCCAACATCCATACCATTTTTATAAATGGCCCTACTGGTTACAACACTTAGTCTCTCTGGCTTCTCACCAAGAAGCTGGGCAGCGTAAGCACAGGCTAGGGCAATAGCAACGGGCTCAGTGCAACCAATGGCCGGCCGAACCTCATCTTTAAGTATTTTTATAATCAAGCTTGAATCAGGCATCTTTCCTCCAAAGTGCTAAAAATATGGACACAAAGTCATTTTACACTACTTTTCTCAAAAGAAGAAGAAAAACCGAAGATTCTTGAACTAGACATATAAAAAACTCTAGGCTATACTGGTAGAGCTATGGAAAAATATTCAACAAGAAGCGAATTTATAGTCAAAGAGGAGCTTTATAAAGTCATCTGGACTCTAAGCCTTCCTCTAATGTTAAACAACTTTATACAAACCCTTTACAATCTAGTAGATGCCTTTTGGCTAGGCAGGCTTGGTCATGAAGAATTTGCTGCAACCAGCTTTGTCTGGCCCGTCCTAAATCTCTTTATTTCTATTGGAATAGGAACCAGTGTTGCAGGTACCAGTATCCTGGCTAGACTACTAGGATCAAGAAAAATTCAAAGGGCAGAAGAGGTAGCCTTCCACCTGATGGTTCTAAGCCTTGTCTTTGCCTTAGTTTTTTCCAGTCTTGGCTATCTATTAACACCTTATATCCTAGGTTTTATGGGGGCAAAAGGAGATTTTTTTAACTATAGTAGAATCTACCTTCAGATAGACTTCCTGTCCTTTCCCTTTGTCATGGTCTTTTTTGGGCTTCAAAGTATCCTGGCAGCCCAGGGCAATAATAGGGCCATTACCATTGCCAATACCATGGCAGCCCTTTTAAATGTAGTTCTGGACCCATTTTTTATTTTTGATGAATTTATGGGAATCAGGTCCCTTGGCCTTGGCGTTGCAGGCGCCGCCTATGCCACCTTTTTAAGTAAGGTCCTGCTTGCCTTTCTTGGGCTTTTTATCCTACTAAAGGGTAATAACGAAATTAGTATAGGCATTAGAAAGATAAAGCTGAAATTAGAAATCTTTAAAGAAATTTTACTGGTAGCCCTTCCTTCTACCCTAGGTCAAATGGGTTCTTCCTTTGGTTTTATTATTTTAAATGCAGCTATAGCTTCCTATGGTACAGTGACCCTAGCTGCCTTTGCTATGATAAATAGGGCCACAGCAATAATTATGCAGCCTCCTATGGGTATTGGGGGCAGCCTCGCTGCCATAGTAGGCCAAAACCTGGGTGCTGGAAATCATAAGAGGGTGAAAGAATCCCTTAAAAAAGCTGCCCTATTATCCTTAGTCTTTACTGGACTAGGAGCCCTAGGCCTTCTTATCTTTGATACACAAGTAGTTGAGTTCTTCCTGTCTAGCAGTGGGGAGCCCAGGGTTATCGAAGAAGCCCTACTCTATCTTTGGTACTCCCTTCTTACCATCCCCCTTATGGGCTTTTTCAGTATCTTTCAAGGGTTTTTCCAGGGCATAGGCTTTACCAAGTACAGTATGTATATGGATCTAGGTAGGCTCTGGGTAATTAGACTTCCCATGATCTATGCCTTTAAATACTTGACTAGTCTTGGCTCCCAGGGAATCTGGTTCTCAATGACTTTTAGCAATGTGGCTATTATCCTCTATGCCTTCTGGCTCTATAAAAAGGGCAACTGGATACCAAATAAAATAGAGGCCCAGGTTATCTAGGCCTCAAAACAAGTTTAATTTCTTGCCTCTAGTTAAAACTAGGGGCTATTTATTTGTGATTAACTATACTTCTCTTTGTAAAACTGGAAGCTTAGCCTTGTCCTCCAAGAAAATTATAGACTGGGCGATGTTATTGGCGTGGTCCGATACCCTCTCTAGGTTGCTAAGAAGATCCAGGAAGATAATCCCACTTTCAATTGAGGAATCCATGCTATTCATCCTCTCTATTTGCCTGTGCCTACTGGTTTTTTCCATCTCGTCCATTTCTTCTTCAAGTTCTAAAACCCGTCTAGCCTTTACAGTATCACCCTCAACCATGGTCTCGATTAGGGTTTCCAAGGTTAGGTAGATATGATCTATTGTGGCTCTCATTTCCGTGGTCGACTCCTCACTAAATTCTACCTCTTTATCAATATAGGTATTGGATAACTCTGCAATATTATCAGCATGGTCTCCAATCCTCTCAATATCACTAACTGTATTAAAGAGGGCATCCAGGATAAGCCTATCATGGTTAGAAAGATTAAGAGCAGATAGGTTTTGCAAATAGGCCATTATCTCCCTTTGAGTATTATTGATCTTGGCTTCTAACTTGTTACTTTTTTCTATATACTCTTTATCCCTGGTCCTATAGGCTAATATGGCATTTTCTAAACTTTCTTTAGCCATTTCTATCATAACTATACTCTCGCTTACAGCGTTTTTAAGGGCAATGGCAGGAGTTGCAAAGAATCTTCGGTCCAGCAGTGGAAATTCAGAATCCTCACCCTTGTCCGGAATTATAAAGGTTGCAAGTTTAACCAATAGATTGGCAGCTGGGAAGAGAATGATTACGTTGATAATGTTAAAGAGTGAGTGACTATTGGCCACCTGTCTGGCAACATCTCCTGGATTTAGGTATTTGACAAATGCCGCTAGGGGCTTTCCTACAAATAAAAGGAAGATAGCTGTTCCTATTATGTTAAAAAGCAAGTGTATTAGGGCTATACGCCTAGCATTAATTGAAGAACCTATACTTGAAATCACGGCAGTGGCACAGGTGCCTATGTTATCACCATATATTATGTAAAGGGCAGCTTCTAAGGGAAGAATTCCCTCACTACCTAGGGCTATAAGTATAGCTATTGTTGCAGCAGAGGACTGCATAAGCATGGTAATCACAATCCCTAGGGATATACCAGGGATTGGGTTTGTTCCCCAGCGGACCAGATATTCCTCGAACTTTGGATAACCCTTAAGAGGATTCATGGCTTCTTTTAGAAGGCTCATCCCAATAAAAAGGATTCCCAATCCAATAAGAACTTCTGCGAAATTTCTTTTTTTGGTAGTCTTTCCAGTAAGTTGAAGTATTAGCCCTGCAACTAAAACCACTGGAGCAAATTTGGCAATGTTAAAGCTAAGTAACTGACCAGTTATAGTGGTACCAATATTAGCACCCATAATAACCCCAACCCCTTGCTGAAGGGTCATTATTCCTGAGTTAACAAAACCTACTACCATGACCGAAGTAGCTGCAGATGAGTGGATAATAATTGTGATTATCATCCCGACAAGTAGGGCCAATAGGCGGTTCTTGGTAAGAAAGGCTACAAAAACCCTAAGTCTGTTTCCGGCAGCCTTTTGGAGCCCCGTTGCCATCATCTGTATACCAAATAATAGTAGGCCCAGCCCTGTTAAAACTCCTAGGCCAATATTAAGCCACATAAACTCCTCCTTAGAAGAAAGACAATTTAAATCCATAGAAAAATCAGTGCTAAATAATAGACTCCTTTAATTATACACTTAATTTGACTATAAACCACCATTATAAAATAGCACAAAAAGAACACCCCTTTTGACAATTTTTATCAGCTTCTATCCCACATATCTATTATTAGTGAAAAGCTTATGACAAAGATTGACATTATTAAGGTGCTATGATAGCATACAAGTGACGATTAGTTATTAATTTGCTGTGCCTGAAAGGAGGTCAAGCTACTGTAAATTAATGGCCTTATAGACATGAAATAGCCTTATCGAAAATAAGTTTTTTTTAACATTAAGGGGTAGGGCTCAACTAGGACTAGATTAAACTTCTAGGAGGTAAAATGGATCTGATAATTAAAGTAAATGGTTTTATTAATGGTATCGTGTGGGGCTGGCCCATGCTTATACTCATTATCGGTGCTGGTCTTTATTATTCTGTTAGAACTAAATTTTTCTCAGTTACAAAACTAGGTTATACTCTTAAAAATACCCTTTTCAAGATGTTCTCTAAGGAAGATACCGGTGAGGGTGAAGTTACAGCCTTCCAGGCCGTTTCAACAGCTCTAGCTGCTACAGTAGGTACTGGAAATATCGCCGGTGTTGCCACTGCCATTGCTATGGGAGGCCCTGGTGCTCTATTCTGGATGATCTTCGCTGCAGTTCTTGGTATGACTACAAAATTTGCTGAAGTTGTCCTAGCTGTCCACTTCCGTGAAAAAACCGAAGATGGCAGATTTGTCGGTGGACCTATGTACTACATCTCCAACGGTCTAAACCTTAAGTGGCTAGCAAAAATCTTTGCTTTCTTTGGAGCTCTAGCAGCCTTTGGTATTGGTAACATGACTCAAGCTAACTCCATCACAGACGCTCTAAATACAACCTTTGGTCTTCCCGAACTACCTGTTGGTATTATAGTTGCTGCCCTTACAGCCGTTGTTATCATCGGTGGTATCAAGAGAATCGGCCAGGTTACTGAGATTCTAGTTCCCTTTATGGCAGCCTTCTACATCGTAGGAGGGTTATTCATTATCCTTTCAAACGCTTCACAAGTCCCTGCAGCTATAGGAACAATTGTAAGACTTGCTTTCACACCAGCTGCTGCCACAGGAGGCTTTGCAGGTTCAACAGTCCTACTAGCCATGAGATACGGAATTGCCCGTGGAGTTTTCACCAATGAAGCTGGACTAGGGTCTGCACCTATCGCCCACGCCGCCGCTACTACAGATAACGCCGTTCGTCAGGGTCTATGGGGAGTCTTTGAAGTATTTATAGACACCATTGTAATTGCAGCAATCACTGGTCTTTCAATCGTTGTATCAGGCGCTTGGGAAACAGGCCTTACAGGAGCCAACCTAACAATTCATGCCTTTAACACAGCAATTCCAGTATACGGCGGATGGATTGTATCTATTGGACTAATGCTCTTTGCTTTCTCAACCATTCTTGGCTGGGAATACTATGGTGAGAGAAGTTTTGAATATCTTGTAGGACCCAAGTTTAATGTGGCCTACAGACTTGTCTATGTTCCTTTTATCGTAGTTGGAGCCATTGGTGGACTAGAGCTAATTTGGGACATTGCAGATACACTAAACGCCCTTATGGCTATCCCCAACCTTATTGGTCTACTCTTCCTATCCCCAGTTGTAGTTAAGTTAACTAAAGAGTTCTTTGCAGATAAAGAACTAAGCGGTATTAAATAAGGGATAAGTAGATTAGTATTTAAAAATATCTAAAGGACCCACTAATAATAAAGTGGGTCCTTTCCATTTCCTAACACAACTTTCCAAATCTTATTTAAAGCTAAGCTCTCTAAGTGTTTTTGTGGTTTTCTCTCTTCCAGGAAAAAGCACCTGAACCAAGCCCTGTTTTCTAAGGCTAATAAACGCCAATAGACTGGCAGTCAAGTCAGTGATAGGATAACTTATCCAGACGCCTATACTGCCCATCCCAAAGCCCTTTACAAAGACTATAGATAAAGGGACCAGAAGAAAGATTTGCCTTAACAAGGAGAAAATAAGAGCTCTTCTTGCATGGCCCTTAGCCTGGGCATAAAAAATATCTATGTAATAGATGGAGCTCAGAGGAAAACACATAACTACTAGTCTAAATATCTTGGCAGTAAGAACTATATCCTCTGGATTTTTAAGAAAGAGGCCTACAAAAAACTCTGTTTTAACCATAAATACCAGCCAGACTATAGAAGTGAATAGAGTTGAAAAAATATAGGTTTTAAGGAGTAGATCCTTTAGTCTCTTCTTATTCTTTGCCCCATAGAAATAGGCTGCTAGGGGCTGCATGGCAGAGGCAATTCCAAATAGAGTAATAAAAAGAAACATACTGAGTTTAGTAATTATGCTTAGCACCATGACCCCCAGCTCCCCATCTCTGGAAAGTAGAAGACTATTTAAAACACTGATAACAAATGAATCTTCTATCTCAATAATAAAGGCTGATAGGCCTCCTAAAAAAAGAGGAAGAAGATATCCTGGCTTTAACCCAAAATTCAGCCTTAGGTTAGCCTTCTTTAAAAACTTTCTAAAAAAGAAAAGGGCATAGCTGGCCCCTATAATCTGGCTAATCATACTGGCAATGGCTGCCCCCTCAAGTCCAAATCCCAGAGGTCCTAGAAAGACTGGATCTAGAATCATATTTAGGATAGCGCCCATAATAAGGGAGACCAGGGATATCCTGGTATTGCCCAGACTTAATAGGATAAAGGATATAAAACCATTAAGGGCAAAGAAAAAAGAACCTAGAGCACTATATCTAAGATAGAGGCTGCTAGAAATTAGTCCCTGACCACTGGCTCCTAAAAATCCCATCAACTGGCTGGCCCTTGTGTAGGCAAGACCCACAAAGAAACTTTGAAGGACTAGAATCATAAGTGCGCCAGTAAAAATAATTTTTCCTGCCTCTTCTTTATCCCCCCTACCCAGAGACCTGGAAAGCATGGTAGAGGTTCCAACACCTACAAGGATTGGTAGGGAATTAAGAAATCTCTGAAGAGGAAAGACCAGGCCCAAGGCGCTTAAAGCAGTCCTATCTAAAAACCTACCAACAAAAAAAGTGTCTACTATAGCGTAAAGCTCAGACACCAATAACTTGCCTATTAAGGGTAAGGCTAGGCTAAGCAGAAGATACTCACTGGATTTATTATAATTTATTCTACTCACAAACTGCTCCTGACTGAAATCAACAAATAGAGGTTAAATATACTCCTCCACTAACATATAATTCTATCACATAATAGGATTATTTACATTTTTACTTAAAACCTAGACCGTGTCAAGTTGTTGTAGGTTTTGCTAATGAAGATAGAAAACCCTTGTTATTTATCT
>LFTD01000012.1 GCA_001512625.1 Clostridiales bacterium DTU036
GACCCAGATGGAGTTGTCCAAGGTATGGAAGTACTAACACCTCCAGTAGGTCGTAATGTGACCGAGACAATTCGTCAACTTAAAGCTTTTCAATTGGTTCGTGCAACCGGTGGTGGAGAAGTTACACCTTCCGGATGGCAACCAGGTGGTAAAACACTTAAGCCAGGTATTGAGCTAGTTTCCAAAGTATGGGAGCAGTGGACAATCGAAGACGCCTACAAGAAATAAACCTATTAAAATCAAAGGGCCCCGATAAATCGGGGCTCTTTTTATGTCCTTTTGTATATTTTTGAAATATTCTTCAGCTCTTCAATTATGGGAATAAACTGAGGGCACTGCTCTTCACACTGGCCACATTCAATACAGTCCCAGGGTTTGCCATGGGTGTCTATCAGCTTGTCGAACTCCCCCCTTATTTCAGGATCATCGGGATTTGAAAGTTCTAAGCCCCTGTTATAAACTGCAAAATATTCTGGAATAGCAATATGAACAGGGCAGCCATCAACACAGTATCTACATGCCGTACAGGCAATCTTCATATCCTTTTTAATTATCTCAACTACCCGGTCAAGAAGGGCATAGTCCTCCTCGTCTAGGGGCTTTAGATCTGTAAATATTTTAAGGTTATCTTCTAGTTGCCACTCCTCGCTCATTCCACTTAGTACCTTGACCACTCCTTCTAAGGAGGCTGCATATCTAAGGGCCCAGGAAGCTACAGAAGCATGGGGGTCTTTTTCCTTTAATAGTTTCTCAGCTTCTAATGGTATTTGAGCCAGGCTACCTCCCTTTACAGGTTCCATAATAAAGATTTCTTTACCATACTTTCTAGCAACTTCATAACAGAGCCTAGACTGGATTCTACCATCCTGCCAGTCCATATAGTTAATCTGTAGCTGAACAAATTCCACCGAGGGCTCCCCTAGAATAATCTCTTCTAGAACCTCATGGCTATCATGGAAGGAAAAACCTATGTGCCTAATCTTGCCTTCTTTTTTCCTCTCTTCTAGAAATTTAAAAGCCCCTATCTTCTTTGACAACTCATAACGCTGTTTATTCATGGCATGCATCCAGTAGTAATCAAAATACTCCAGGCCACACCTCTCTAACTGTTCATTAAAGATCCTTTCTAGATCTTCTTTTTCTTCAACCATAGCAATTGGCATCTTATCTGTTACTGTAAAACTATCTCTGGGATAACGTTCAACCACCGCCTGCCTAAAACCATCTTCACTAGTACCTCCATGGTACATATAGGCGGTATCAAAGTGGTTAAAGCCTCCCTCCATAAATAGGTCCACCATCTT
>LFTD01000103.1 GCA_001512625.1 Clostridiales bacterium DTU036
GAGGTGGGGAGGGTTTCTTGCAACCCTTCGGCTTGATAGCATGCCCGACAAACAAAAAAGAACGATTATGGCAATCGTTCTTTTGTCTTGATATTCATGGTTTTTCTTTTTATATCCCTATCGACACCCATACAACACGGGGAACGATAGCTTTGGCTACAACGATCGGTTTAATCATTCAAGTTGGCTGACGTTTATTAAAAATAGACTGGAACTAGCTCAGCGGTTACTAAAACCAGAAGGTTTTATCGTGGTACAAACAGATGATTCAGAGCAAGCGTATCTCAAAGTCCTACTTGATGAAATATTTGGAATGGAAAATTATATCAACACTGTTTCACTGCTATTTAAAAATATTGCTGGAGCTTCGGGTGGTGGAGAGGATAAAAGGCTTAAGAAGAATGTTGAATATTTAACCATATATGCCAAGGATTTTACGTCAGCTCCTGTCTTTAATGATCTGTATGATTATATTCCAATAAGTGAGTTAGTACAGAAAATGAGAACGGAAGGGATTAGTTGGAAGTACACGTCAGTATTAGTTGATCCTGGACAGAAAGAGTTTTTAGGTACTACTATCGATGGTGATGGTGATGAGATAAAAATATACAAAAGAGTTAACCCGCTAATAAAATCTATTTCTACAATCATGAGGGAAAAATCATTATCCGAGGAAGAAGCTTATAACAAATATGGCTCACTTTGTTTTCAGACAGCAATGCCACAAAGCTCTATACGACCAAGAGTAATGGAAAAATACAAAGAGATGACCGATGAGCCCAACGAACTTATTTCCATAGAATACACGCCTAAAAGTGGGAAGAACAAAGGGACTTTATATGAGCAATTCTACAAGGGTAATAACTTCAGATTGTTTGCTTGGTTAAAAGATGTTTCTGAAGAAAAGGATGGAATTTTATATAAAAAAGAAAAGTTGGGAACATTTTGGGATTTTGTTGGTGAGACGAAGAATCTTAGTAAAGAGGGTCAGATAGTATTTGAAAACGGCAAAAAGCCAGAGCGTCTACTAGGGCATATTTTGAATTTAACGACAGAAGCAGGGGATCTGGTTCTTGATTTTTTCATGGGATCTGGTACTACTCAAGCAGTTGCTCTAAAAATGCATCGTCATTTTATAGGCGTTGAACAGATGGATTATATCGAAGATGGAGGAGTAAAACGTCTGGTAAGAGTTTTGAGCGGAGAAAGGTCTGGGATGTCAGAAGACGTTAGCTGGTCCGGCGGTGGCTCCTTTGTCTATTGTGAGCTGGCTGAGCGAAGTGAAGCATTGATGAAAGGGCTTCAGTCAGCAAAAGATTCCGATTCCATCCTTGCCATACTGGATGAAGCCACTGAAAAAGGCTTGCTTCGTCCCTCTGTCCTGCCTGATGATCTTAAGAAAACGAGAGAGGACTTCCTGGAATTTTCTCTTGATGAGCAGCGAAGGCTTGTGATGGAAGTGCTCGATAAAAATAAGCTCTATGTCAATTTGTGTGATATGGAAGATGAAAACATGGGCCTTTCAGAAAGCAGCAAGGCTTTCACACGCAGCTTTTACAACTTAGATAAAGATACGGAGGTCTAACATGAATGACAGGTATCTTTATGAAGAAGTAGAAGTGATCGAAAAGGCAGGATATCTGGGTGAGCTGCCTGAATATATCCCGGTCAACTTATCAGAGAGCATCGAGCTTCGTGATTATCAGGAGCTGGCCTTTCGGTATTTCATTTCTTATGCTGAAAACGACAATCTAAGAAAGAATAAGCAACTTCATACCCTCTTTCATATGGCAACCGGTAGCGGTAAGACAGTCATCATGGCGGGTCTTATTTTCTATCTCTACGCACAGGGCTATCGCAATTTTCTCTTCTTCGTCAATCAGACGAATATTTTGGAAAAGACAAAGGAAAATTTTCTGAATCCGGCATCGGGTAAATACCTGTTTGCCGAATCTCCGTCCTTGTATGGAAATCATATACCGATTAGTGAAGTAGAAAATTTTGCGCACAGCAACCCCGAAGGGATTAATCTCTGCTTTACGACGACACAACAGCTTCATTTGGATCTGAACTTTTCCAAGGAAAATAGCCTGACCATCGAGGATTTTGAAGATAATAAGGTCGTCCTTATATCCGATGAATCGCATCACATTAACACACGGACTAAGAAGCTGAACAAGACGGAAGAAGCGGAAGAAAGTTCCTGGGAATATAGTGTGGAACGTATATTCAGAGCAAATCGGGATAATGTCCTGCTTGAATTTACGGCAACAGCCGACCTGAAAGATCCAAACGTCCGGCGTAAATATCTGGATAAAATCATCTTCGATTATCCCTTGGCAAAATTCCGTGCCAGCGGCTATACAAAAGACTTTCAAAATTTACAAAGCGATACAGACTTGTGGCAGCGTACCCTGATTGCTCTTGTCCTAAGCGAATACCGTCTGAACCTTTTTGCCGACTGCGGTCAAAACGTAAAACCGGTCATTTTGCTTAAATCACAGAGAATTGATGATTCCAAAGCTTTTTATGACGCTTTCTTTCCCAAACTGGAAACGCTGTGCGTTGAGGAAATTAAGGCTCTGCAAAACGTCGGTGATGAGCTGTTGCAGACGGCTTTAGATTATTTCCGCGAGAAAGATAAGAGCTTGCAATCGCTTGTTACATCTCTGCGCCAATCCTTTGCGGAAGAAAACGCCATCATCATGAACGGCACCACTGACAATACCAAAGAAAAGCAACTTGCTGTCAACTCCTTGGAAGAGCGTGACAATCCTTACCGAATTATTTTTACTGTGGATATGTTAAATGAAGGCTGGGACGTATTGAATCTCTTTGATATCGTCCGCCTTTATGAAACCAGGCAGGGCAGCGGCAAAGCAGGCAAAATAGGTTCTTACACAATCAAGGAGGCGCAACTCATCGGCCGCGGAGCAAGGTATTGCCCCTTTGTTGCTGAAGAGGATCAGGAACGCTTTAAGCGTAAATATGATTATGATCTGACGAACCAAAACCGTATTCTGGAAACGATGCTCTACCATAGCAAACAAGATTCTCGCTATATTACTGAGCTTAGGCAAGCTCTTAAAGCAACCGGACTTTTGCCGGATAATCCCTTGGAAGTTGAATATCGCTTGAAAGATGAGTTTAGGAATAGCGATTTCTTTCGCTATGGTCTTGTCTTCTCAAATCGTAAGCAAGTTAAGCACAGGCGTGAAGTGAAACAAATAGAGGAGCGTATCAAACACAGTTCTTTCAGCTTTTCATTTGATCAGCGCCGAGCCTGGCGGTATGGCTTGTTTGAGGATACGGCAAGTGCTCAAATGAGAAGCTTGGAGCAGACCTCTCGCCTATATCGGACATCATTTCAATTGAAAGAATTGCCGCTCAATATTTTATTTGGTGCCGCCGATTCTTTTGAAGGGCTGAAGTTTAATGTGCTTAAGAGCCATTATCCCAATCTGAAATCGCTGCAGGAGTTTTTAACTTCGGATCACTACATTGGTAAGATCCGTCTTGATATTGAAAGTAATCACGAAGATTTAAGAGCGTCAGAACTATTTACAGCGGCCAAACAAGTTTTGAATGAAGTGAGTCGTTATGTCCTTTCGATTAAACAGGAGTATGAAGGCAGCAGGGAGTTTTACGACAAGCCGGTTAGGGATGTACTCCGTGACAAGAAAATTTATCTGGCCGAAAAAGAGGGAGACTATGGTCGGGGTTATGCCCAGTCAGAACTGCAAGGACCACTTGCTATCAACCTGAAGCAGGAAGACTGGTATGTCTATAACGACAATTACGGCACCTCGGAGGAGAAAGCCTTTGTAAAATATTTCAGTCATCAAATCGATGAGATTAAGAAGCAGTATGAAGAGATATATTTGGTGAGAAACGAACGGATTGCCGATCTGGCTATTTACAGTTTCGATACCGGAGAACGTTTTGAACCGGATTATCTGCTTTTCCTCAGAAAAAAACATACGGACGGTTATGAGCAGGAACAGATATATATTGAGCCTAAAGGGAGTCACCTTTTAGAAAAAGACGCATGGAAAGAAGCATTCTTGCTTCGTATAGAACAAGAGGGTATCCCCTGCAAGAAGTATGCTGATGATAATCAGTACAGGGTCATCGGCCTGCCGTTTTTTAACACAGATTATGAATGTGATTTTTCAAGAGAGTTTAGGCGTCGTCTGATGAATTGATATGCCCTTTAGAATGAAGATTAACATGAGGAATCTATAAAATGAAGACTTTTGAAAAAATAGATAAGCAATTAGAAGTGCTTTTGAAATCTATTTACTCTGCTTTAGAAAGCAAAGAAGAAATAGAAGTCTCACCACCTGAATATAGTGAAACTGCCATTAATAGTCTTGTGGAAAAAGGACTGATTGATGTAATTGATTCAAGCACGATGAGTGGATGGAGTTACATCGTTCGGCCGACATATCTTGGAGAGAACTATTTTAAAGAAAAAGAACAGTATGAAAAGGAACACAAGCGAGAAAAAAGAATTGATTTTGTTAAGTGGTTTATACCCTTGGTCGTATCAATCATTTCCCTTGGTCTTTCCATTTATGCTGTAATGAAATAAATTCAGAAAAGAGAGAAAATATGTCAATAGTTATAAATAATATCGAGGTAATTGCTAAGAAGTTAAAAGCTGAATTTGATATTCAAACGAGCAGTGTCGAACATAATCTACTAAAGGGGACAATGAGAGAAGATTCGTTAAAAGAAGCTTTACGTGACATTATCCCAATTAAGTATGAATTTGGTTCTGGGATACTTGTTGATGCTAAAGGCACACAGAGCAAACAACAGGACTTCATTTTATATGATGCATTTTCTTCTCCGGCTTTTTTAAGAAAGCAAAAAGATTTGGTACTACCAATAGAGAGTGTTTATGCAACTATTGAAGTGAAATCAACATTAACTAACGCAGAACTTGAAAAAGCGGTAAAAAACTTTCAATCTGCAATGGAGTTAGAAAAGAATACGATAAAGAGTTTTCTGCCAATAACAGGTAATAATTCAATAATGGGCTTAGTTTTTGCATATACTTCAAATACCAGTCTCGATAGCTTAACTAATAAATTAGTTGAATTAAATAGTGAAATCCCAATTAGACACAGAATTGGCTGTGTATGCGTTTTGGATAAAGGAAATATTGTCAATGTTCAACGAGATGACTTAGGAATTCTTCATACATTACCTTCCGAGAAGACTACACTACACTTCAAATAAAAGAAAATACACTTGAACAGAATTTATATCTTTTTTATTTGTTATTACAATCTCATTTGAATCATGCTCTTAATCTGCCACCTGATTTATGGAATTATGCAAAAACTTCAGGTGATTATTTGGATAAAGGTATAATAATGCCGTTAAGTACCATAACTGATGATCTTGTTATTCCAATTATCGAAGGGGTAGAAATTTCAGGTGCGGAATACAAAAGATATTGGAAAATGCACGAATATATTTACAAAGGTATGACAGGAACGCTTACCGACGAAGATGTAATTAAATCAGGAATGAAACCGGAAGAGTTTACTGAAGAGTTAACTTGGGCAATCAAGTTTATGTCAGAAACTAGGAAGAGATTTTTTAACAGCAATAAAAAGGAAGAAAGCATGCACAGTGCTGATGAAAGCGATACATGAATTTATCCCCATTAAAGATGTTATTAATGGTCACTTTCAAACGATGTGGATTGTATCAACCACTCCGTCCTTAGCCAACTTACTACCATCTGAAATATCTAGATGGTTTTTTTCTTGAAAGTAAGCAACTCCTTTTGAATTAGTAATTGTTCTCCAAATATAACTTTAGTTCCGAAAATCCCCTATTAGCTTATCTTTATCCTAAAAAATAACCGACTTTTAATCGGTTATTTTCAAAATCTTACTAAGGTTTAGGAGTCTCTGCAAGAACAGCCTCAAGTTCTTCAACATGATCATACCTAAAAATTGTTAGTTTAACCTTGTCTCCTGCTGAATAGCTTCTTATAAGACTTCTTAGCTGGTCTGACCTAGGTGTCTCAATATCATCTATTTTTAAAATCAAATCATTTTCCTTTAGTCCAGCAAGATCAGCTGGGCTACCAGGCTCAACATAAGCTACCGATACTCCCCTAGGTAGATCATAGTAGTCCAATATATCAGAATTAATATCCTCCATAGCAACACCTAAATATGCAACTGGAAGATAGCCCTTATCTAGAAGAATGTTGGAAATCTCATAAGCAGAGTCAATAGGAATAGCAAAGCCTACTCCTTCAACAACATCTCCACCAATTTTCTGGGAGTTTATCCCTATTAATTCGCCAGAAATATTGAAAAGCCCTCCACCACTGTTCCCAGGGTTTATTGCTGCGTCGGTTTGAATCATTTTATAGGCCATTTGACTGGATATACCGCTGTCTCTTTCTAGAGCTGATACAATGCCCTTAGTTACAGACTGGCCAAGGCCTAGAGCATTACCAATAGCTAAGACGTCTTCTCCCACTACCAACCTATCTGAACTACCTATTTTGGCTAGGCTAATTTCCTCTTCTTCTGGAATCTGAGATTTTTCTATTGAAAGTACAGCAAGATCAGTGTCCTCATCATCTCCCATAAGTAGGCCATCTACCTTGGTCCCATTAGAAAGAGTAATCTGAATAAGACTGGCCCCATCAATAACATGGAAATTTGTCATCAGGTAGTAGTGGCTCTCATCTTCCTTATAGAAGACACCAGAACCAGAACTCACCACTTGGGGTTCAGACCCCATAAAACTTCTAAGGTTTGAAACTGAGACAACAGAGTTTTTAATTTCTTCTATTATTCCAATTACTGAACCTTCCACTAATTCAATCTTGGTCTCAACTTCATATGCTTTTTCTATTTGAGCCTCTTCAGGCTCCTCAATCTGAACCTCCGGGCCAATATCATCTAACCTATTTCTAGCTTGTAGATAATCAAAGGTAAACCCAAATACAACTCCTGTAAGAGTTGCTATAAGGATTATGAGTAGAACATTTTTTAAAAATTGTTTCATTAGTCCTCCTCGTCAACATAAGTAATATCTATATTTTCAAGCCTCTGCCTGAAGCTTTTTCTAAACTCTTTTAAATACTCATCTCTTAATTTCTTTTGCATCTTCTTTTCCTCAGAATTTAGGCCTTCCAGCTTTTCTTTTTTTGCAAGTTTATTTATTTCTGCTATTAATTCCGGTTTCATATCACACCTTACCTTTTCTTTCTCTAAAATAAAATATACCCTAAAGTTTAAAAAGTATAGCTTTTCAAATAAAAAATCCCCTTTTAAAAGGCGAAATCATTTTCCTTTACCTGACTGAAGCAAGAAGCCAAGTCCTAAAACTATGATTACAGTTGCCAGATAATAATCGCTAAATAGAAAGCTTTTAATAGGTTTCCAACCTACATAATAAAGGCTATAGCTAAGACCTATATAGAAGATAACAAGGCCTACCTGGAAATTTCTCTTACTGATTAAATAAAAACCAAAACCGGCAAGAGCCAACGGCCAAATCATATCCTTATAAGGTAAAAAGTCCAAAGCAAATGGAGCATGCCTCAAAAATAATAATAGACCCACTATTATTAAAATATATCCAATATTTCTCTTACTCATCTAAAGCCTCCAAAGCCTCCTTCATATCCAACTTTAAGGGTGCATAGAGCTCAAGCCTCTTCCCACTTAAAGGGTGAATAATAATCATTCTTTCACAGTGTAGCATTGTTCGCTTAATATTTCCACTGTAGCCATAGAGCTCATCACCTAAAATTGGATAACCCAGCTCACTTAGGTGAAGTCTAATCTGGTGGGTTCTTCCAGTAATAGGCTTGGCACTAATCAAGCTGATTTTCCCATCACTATTAAGAGTTCTAAAGTAAGTCAAAGAATCCTTACCTTCAGGTATTATACTCCTTTTAAACTCTTCTCCTAGTCTACCCATTTTGCCCTCAAAGGAAAACTCTAAAGGGCAGTTTCCCTCCACCAAGGCCAAATAAAACTTTTCTGGACTTCTCTCGACAAACTGCTTAGATAATAGGTGATCTATATATTTATTCTTGGCAATAATAATTAGGCCCGAAGTATCCTTGTCTAACCTGTTGGCGAACCGGATCTTATAGTCTTCTCCCTTCTCATAAGCATAGTGGCCCAGGGCATTAAGCAGGGTTCCTGAGGGTGTCCCCTTAGTAGGATGGACAGTTATGTTAGGATCTTTATTGACTACGATAAGCGCATCATCCTCATAGACCACATCTATTTCAATCTTTTCTCTAGGGAAGGTATTGATATCAAAATCCAGCCTTACCTTGACCTCATCTCCTGGGCTAAGAAGGTAGTCCATGTACCTATACTTACCATTGACATAAACATACTTTTCTTTGCGCAGTCTAGTAATTATTCTAGAAGAAAGACCAAATTCTTCTTTCAGAAAATTCTTTAGCTTATCTTCAACTTGAACAATAGAACTCAAAATCACTGTAGAATCTCTTTTAGCGCCAGGACCAGCCTATCCACATCTTCTCTACTTGTCCCAATATGGGTTACCAGCCTGTATTCGCCCTCCTCCTCAGGATTCACTAGGATACCTCTTTTTAGTAATTCCTGGGCTAAATCTACCTTGTCTTTTAAAGTGAAAAAGACCATATTTAAGTCAAGTCTATCCTTGGCAACCTCAATACCTTCAATTTCTTCAAGGCCCAGCGCTAAATAATTTGCTAAGATGTGGTCTTCCTCGAGTCTTGGCAGAACCTCATCTAAAGAAACTAAGCCACATACAGCCAGAACTCCTGCCTGTCTCATTCCGCCACCCATAATCTTGCGATACTTAAGGGCCTTGTCAATAAATTCTTTGCTTCCAAGTAGGACTGAGCCAACAGGGGCTGATAGGCCTTTGGATAGGCAAACACTAATGCTATCGGCATACTGGGCAATTTCTTTAGCTTCAACTCCCAAATGGACAGCTGCATTAAAGATCCTAGCCCCATCGAGGTGGACATTTGCTCCCTTTTCTTTAGCAATTTTGTAGACTTGGGCCATTTTATCCAGGGCAACCACCCTTCCTGATCCATGGGCATTTTCCATACAAACCAAACTGGTTCTTGGATAATGGATATCCTCATCCCTAAAGAGGCTAGGAAGTTCATCTAGGTCATAGCAACTAGATACACTTTTAGCCTGCCTCATATTTACACCACTGAGGAGGCCTGGAGCTCCTGCCTCATGAAAAAAAATATGGGCATCTTCAAGAACTAAAATCTCATCGCCTCTTTGGGTATGGGTCATGATAGCTAGCTGATTTGAAAAGGTTCCAGAGGGAACAAAAAGTGCTGCCTCTTTTCCTAATAATTCAGCCATCCTTTCCTGGAGCTTATTTACACTAGGATCATCTCCGTATACATCATCTCCAACAGGAGCATCCATCATAGCTCTTCTCATTGCTTGGGTAGGTTTTGTAACTGTATCACTTCTAAAATCCATAATTTCCTCCTCAAATAACTTTCTATGGACATTATAACAAGATTGAGGCTCATTCTGCACTTTTTAAAAATAAAATTCATAAATTAGAAAGATTAGGGTAAATAAGGCTTATACCATACTTATATAGACCGGGAGGAAAAATGAATAGTCCCCTTATGAATAAATTTTTTATCTTTATACTTCTTCTTATTGGAGTGCTTTTTCTAGCAAGAATCTCCTTTGTCCTACTGGGTCTGCTTATGCCCTTTGTTATTGGATTTATAATTGCAATAATTGCAAATCCTCTTAAAAAACGCCTTCAAAGCATTGGTCTACCTAGGGCTATCGCCGCCCTCCTATCCATACTCATAATCATAGCAGTCCTTATGGCCTTCTTATATCTACTCTTTAATGTTGCAAAAACAGGAATCCTTTCCTTTGAGAAATACTCTGACCAGATTATTGAAACAGTAACCACTAATTTTAAACAAAGCTACCTTAACATTCAAAGCCATTACCCCAAGCTTTTGGCTAAAGACTATCAGAGCTTTGTTGCAGATTTAAGAGATGGTGGGATATTATCCCTTAAAGGCCTTAACTTTAGGACTACAATTTTTTCTGTTGCCAGAAGTCTTCCCTCCAGCTTAATTTTCTTAATCTTTACCCTAATGAGTTCCTACTATTTTTGTCTAGACTTTAATAGGATTAAGGAGTTCTTTAAGCTAAAACTCCAAGCCAGTCATTTTGCTGACAAGTTGGCTGGTGAATTTAGGAAGTCGATAAAACTTGGCATTGGCTCCTGGCTCAAGGCCCAGCTAGTTATTATGAGCATTAGCTTTGTATTATCAGCTGTCTTTTTTACAATCTTTAGAATTCCCTATGGAATCCTCTTGGCCCTAGGACTTGCCCTCTTTGATGCCCTGCCTCTTTTTGGTGCCGGTGCAGTACTATGGCCACTTAGTATTTATTATATTTTAGTTCAAAACTATCTTTTGGGTATCCTATCACTGCTTCTCTACATAATCATTGTCACAACAAGGCAAATTGTAGAGCCCAGGCTCATTGGCCAACAAATAGGTATAAACCCTCTTATTACTCTGCTTACTGTTTATTTAGGCTTTAAACTTCTAGGAGTTACTGGTATAATTCTTGGAGTAATTATACTTGTTATTGCAACCAGCATAATTAATGGAAAAGCATTTACAAATTTCAATAGTATAAACGAGGAATAATAATGGAAAAAATAGACCGTAAAGACCTTACCCAAGGTACTCCCTGGAAGAGGATTCTTGCCTTCTCCTTTCCCCTGCTTTTGGGTAATCTAGCCCAGCAGCTCTACAACACCGTTGACTCTATAGTTGTTGGAAAGTATGTGGGAGACAATGCCCTAGCAGCAGTTGGAGCTTCAGGCCCCCTTTTGAACTTCTTAATTATTTTTTTTGTAGGTATAAGTACCGGTATCAACATCATGGTTAGTCAGTACTTTGGCGGAAAAAAGAAGGAGGATCTTGAAAAATCCATTGGAACTGCAATAATCCTAACCGCACTTTCAAGTGCTTTTTTAATGATTCTTGCTCCCCTTGTCATTCCACCCTTTCTTAAACTAATCAATACTCCAGCTGAGATTCTTGACTGGGCTCAAAGCTATTTAAGCATCCTAATGTATGGGGTGGCAGGCCTAGCCTACTTTAATATTCTATCGGGAATTTTAAGGGGCCTAGGTGACTCCCTTAGTAGCCTTTATTACCTGCTAACTTCAACAATAATTAACATAGTTTTAGACCTGCTTTTTGTTATTAAATTCGATATGGGTGTATCCGGAGTGGCCCTTGCCACAATTATTGCCCAGGGAGTATCAGCCCTACTTGCCTTTATAAAACTTATGAGCTTTAAGGATATCTTTGACCTTAATAAGAGCAGCTTCAAACTCTATGGCCACTATGTATATCAAATGCTAAAACTAGGGCTGCCTTCAGGTGCCACCCAAGGAATCTTTAGCCTGGCCATGCTCCTAGTCCAGTCTCTATCTAATAAGTTTGGACCCAACTTTATTGCAGCCAACCTGATGGTTATGAGGGTCGATGGCCTGGCCATGCTACCCAACTTTTCCTTTGGCTTTGCCATGACTACCTTTACAGGCCAGAACATCGGAGCTGGAAAAATTGATAGAGTTATAAGGGGAACTAAAGAAGGGACCATCCTAGCCCTTATAAGTTCCATTAGCCTTACAGCCATTATTCTTCTTTTTGGCCACCAGCTTATGATGCTCTTTACCCAAACATCTGAACTAGCAGACTACGCCTTAAGGCTCATGTATATTATTGCTCCAGGCTATATCTTCTTTAGTATCACCCAGTCCCTTGGAGGGGTAATGAGGGGAGCAGGAGATACAATAACTCCAATGTGGATTTCTATTTCCATCACCCTTGGAGTTAGAGTCCCCTTAGCCTATGGCTTAAGCTACCTAACAAGGGGACCGGGCTATCCCGTAGGTAGGCCAGAAAGCATATTTGTATCCCTCCTAGTCACCTGGATTCTAGGAGCCCTCTTAACCCTTTTCTTCTATAGGAAGGGTAACTGGAAAAACAAGGTTCTTTACGAAGGAAGTCCAAGCTAATAAAAAAACCCCGAAGGGTTTAAAATCTAAAGCTTTTCTAAGATTCTATCGACTGGTAGAATCTTTTTACTTATTGGAAATCTTACAGTTATAAAAGGATTTACTAGCTGAGAAATCCTGGCATCCACAGCTAAAGATGAAAGGATTCCCGCCTCATTCCAGCTGCACCCAATGCTTCTTTCGATAAGCTTTCTAGTTTCTCCATAGCCAAGCTCCAAGGCCCCTTGAATATCAGAGTCTGAAACCAGTAGCATTACATCCTCCTTAGTTTCAAGAAGAGGCCAGTCAAGCTGCTTATCTTTAATTACATCGACTTTTAATTTTACATGGGCAGCAATCTCAAGCCCTGTTACCCCTAGCTCCCCATCACCCATTAGTCCGTGGCAATCACCAAGAGCTAATAAAGCCCCTTCTTTTGCCACCGGAAAGTAAAGAGTAGATCCAGCCATTATATCTTTTGTATCAAGATTACCGCCATGGGCTCCAGGAGTATCTGTTGGAATATCTCCCTCTTTAGGAGCTACCCCAATAACGCCAATCATGGGTTTAACCTTTATATCAAAACCTAGTAGCTTGGCATAACCATCCTCTACTGGAATAACCTCTATGGTTTCTTCAGTATTAGTATCAGCTAAAAAACCCATACCTGGAAGGATAGCTGCAACTCCCCTATCTGCAACTTCAATATCAAGAATTTCTACTTTTAGGATATCACCAACCTCTGCGCCTTCAACAAAGATGGGACCTGTGGCTGGGTTAACTCTCTCCATATCCAGATCCTCAAGCCCAAAATCCTCCTTAAGAAACTGCTGGTAGAAGCAGTCATGGGTCTCAACTGTAAACACATCTCCTGACTTGACCCTGTATTCCTCCTTCATTTGAGGATTAAAACTATATATTACTTTATCACCCTTTAAAAACATGCCTCCTCCTAAGCAATGGATACAATTACTCCATTAAGGTCCAAATAGATTGTGTTTAGCAGTGTGGTTCTTTGAAAGAAGACTCTTGTGACTCCTGCCTTCTCAAGTTCTTCTTTTACATAATTAGCCCATTTTTCATTACCAGAATGATTGATAGAGAGCCATTTGCCTTGGGGCTCAAACTCTAGAAGGCTATCTACAAGACTCTTAAAAGCCTTGTGGCTGCCTCTAGCTGTTGAGGACTGTAGAATCTCTCCATCATCTGCTATCATAACAAGCTTAATATTCATAACCTTGGCAAATCTATGCTTGAGTTTGGAAAGCCTTCCAGCCTTGGCTAAATTGTCCAGGCTTTCTGATACAAACATGGTTTCCATTGAATCTCTGTAGTTTTCAATTCTCTCAACTATTTCTTCAAATTCTAGGCCCTGGCTATGGAGTTCCTGAATCTTATAAAAGATTAGCGAGGGACCTCCACCTGCGCTTTTACTATCAAAGATATGGATTTTTTCTGTCCCACCCTCCTCATGATAAAGCTCCTTACCTAAAACAGCAGCATTGTAACTGCCACTAAGTTTAGAGGATATGGTGATTCCATAAATAGGTCCCTCTGCCCCTCTAAAGGCTTCAAGCCACTCATTAGGCGAAGGACAGGCGGTTTTAAAACTTCTTGTACTCTTCATATCCTTTTCAAATTGAGGTAGCTGGGACCAGTCTAGGTCTCTCCATTCACTATTATCAAAAGTAATTACAAAGGGAACTACAACAAAGTCCACCCCTTTCATGGGTGGGCGTATATCTAGACTACTATCGGATACTATTCTCATTAGTTAACCTCCAAGTCAATAAACCTTTTTTCTAAAAAGTCCGCCCTTTGTCTAAGCTCATTTATTGCATTTTTAAGCTCTTCAACCCTATCTTGGTTTTTTATACCCTCAATGTTAATTTGAACATTATAGCAGGCACCATATAGGGCACTCCTAAGCATAACTCCGGCCACCTTTACATCACTGTAGGCATTTTTATTGCCCTTTACCAGCATCTCTTCAACCCTTTCCAGGCCCTGCATTGCAGTTTTAGCAACCTCAAGTGGTATTAGGGCAGCACCATAGAGGCCTTCCTGGATAGCATTATTTCTCTCAATCTTTTCTTCATCGGTGCTTTTTGGAAGTCCATAGGCCTTCATAACCAGTTCATAGCTACTAGCATCCTCTTCCATTAACCTAAGGAGTTTTGCCCTGAGCTCAATAAACTCACTTCTTAATTTAATTACATCCTCTTCATATTCTTCATATTTTTTCCTACCAATAGTTAGGTTAGAAACCATTTCAAGTAGAGCTGCAGATATCCCTGCAATCAAAGCTGATACACTACCTCCACCAGGAACTGGAGCATCGGAAGCAACTAAATCAACAAAATCTTCCAGCTTCATATCTAAAAACATTTGTACCTCCTAGGTCATAATCTTTTCTTCTGATAAGTCTATTACCCAATAAATTAATTAATATTGATAAGCTAGCCGGTTAAAAAAAGGGCTTGGTATCTACCAAACCCTTAAAACTCTATTCCAACAGCTGAGACTCAAGGACTTGACTAATATCAAAGTCCTCAACCTGTAAATACCAAGCAGCAGTATCTATCATGGAAGCCATGGGGACTAAACCAATTATCTCACTACCAACCACAGGAACTCCATAGCGGCTAGCTTCAATCTTTATAAGTTCAAAAACTCTGTGGATAGGTGTCTTTGTAAAATCGGTCAGGTTCATAGAAACCTGGACCTGGCCCCTATCCTCCAGTGCTACCCCCATACCCTTGACAAAGCGTAGGCCACCGCTAATGTGCCTAACATTCTTGGCAATTTTTTCGGCAATTTCAAGTTTATCGGTCCCTAGGTTAACATTAAAAGCTACGAGGAAAGGCCTAACCCCTAAAGCCATAATGCCAAAACTTTCATGAAGCTCATCGCCATAATCTGGTCTAAACTCTGGGGTTTTAAGCTTTTCTGCCATACCCTCGAACTGGCCTTTTCTCAGATTAGCCAGATTCTTCCTATGAGGAGCAGCTGCTGATTCTTCATAGAGAAAAATTGGAAGATTTAACTCTTCATGTATTTTTTCGGCAAGGCTCTTACTAAAGTCCACTGCCTCCTCCATGGTTATTCCTTTTATAGGAACAAAGGGCATTACATCTACAGCCCCCATCCTTGGGTGTTGACCCTCATGCTGTCTTAAGTCTATTAACTCCTTGGCCCTAGCTACAAAGCCAGGTAGGTGCTCTAGAAAGCCTTCAGGACTTCCTACTAGGGTCACAACAGTGCGATTATGGTCCTTATCTGAACTATAGTCTAAAAGCCTGATTCCATCCTTACCCCTTAGAGTGTCTAGGATAGCCTCAATAACTTCAGTCCTTCTGCCTTCACTAAAATTCGGAACACATTCAAGAATTCTTCCCTTCAAATTTTCCTCCCTTTTAATAGTTACTTCTTAAGTTTCTCAAGCATATCCTTGGTCATGGCGTCCAGGTCATATTTAGGGTTAAATCCCCACTGCTCTCTAGCTGCACTTACATCAAGGCTATCTGGCCATGAATCAGCTATGGCTTGACGTACTGGATCCACATCATAATCCATAGTAAAATCAGGCATGTATTTTTGGATGCTTCTCTTAAGCTCTTCAGGATCAAAGCTCATACCTGACACGTTAAAGGCGTTTCTATCCTTTAGCTTACTTGGATCTGCTTCCATAAGGTCAATTATAGAGTCCACAGCGTCTGGCATGTACATCATATCCATAAAGGTTCCCTTGTCTATAAAGGATGTATAGTGACCCTTTTCAAGAGCATCATAATAGATATGAACTGCGTAATCGGTAGTTCCACCACCAGGAAGGGCTTTGTAAGAAATAAGGCCTGGGAAGCGCACTCCTCTAGTGTCTATACCAAATCTTTTATTATAGTAATCACAAAGAAGCTCCCCTGCCACTTTACTAACACCATAGGCAGTTGTTGGCCTTTGAATTGTGGTCTGAGGGGTGTTAACAGCAGGAGTCCCAGGTCCAAAAGCACCAATAGAAGAAGGCACAAAAAGGGCTAAATCCAGCTCTCTAGCAATTTCTAAAGAATTGTAAAGGCCATTTACATTTATATCCCATAAAAGTTGTGGATTATCTTCCCCAACAGCTGAAAGCACAGCTGCAAGATGAAGGATTGTGTCTGCGCCAAAATCTTTGGTAAGCTCAAAAAAACGCTTACTATCAGTGACATCTAGGGATTCATAGTGGCTACCAGCCCAGTCTTCTGGTCTTGCTCTTCTAGAACAAGCTAATACATTATCATCACCATAGTCTTTGATTAGTCTATCAACTAAATCCGTACCTATTTGGCCAGTAGCACCAGTAACTATAATTTTCTTCATTTTCTCTCCTTAGAATTCCGCATTTCCCGGTGTACGGGGATAGGGTATAACGTCTCGAATGTTGCTCATACCAGTTATATATTGAACAGCTCTTTCAAGCCCTAGGCCATAGCCTGAGTGAACAGCTGAACCATATCTTCTCAAATCTAGATACCATTCATAGTTTTCCATAGCCATGCCACGTTCTTCTATGGCAGCTTTTAGGGTATCATAATCGTCCTCTCTTTGGGAACCCCCGATTATCTCACCAACGCCAGGAACAAGAAGGTCCATAGCCCTAACTGTCTTGCCATCAGGATTTTTCTTCATATAGAAGGCCTTGATAGCTGCAGGATAATCAGTTACAAAAACCGGTTTTCCAAAGTAGTCTTCTGCAAGGTATCTTTCATGTTCGGTTTGCAAATCACAGCCCCACTCCACTGGGTACTTAAATTCCCTACCGCTTTCTAATAAAATCTCAATTGCCTTTGTATAGGTTACCCTTGCAAAGGGTTCTGCAAGTAGGTTATTGAGTCTTTCTAAAAGGGTCTTGTCTACAAACTGGTTAAAAAAGGCCATTTCCTGGGGAGCTTTTTCAAGCACATAGGAAACAATATACTTCATCATATCCTCAGCTACCTGCATGTTGCACTCTAGGTCGCAAAAACTCATCTCTGGCTCCACCATCCAAAACTCAGAGGCGTGTCTTGCAGTATGGGAGTTTTCAGACCTGAAGGTAGGTCCAAAGGTATATACATTTCCAAAACTTAGAGCAAATGGCTCTACCGCCAATTGACCAGAAACAGTTAAATAGGTTCCCTTGCCAAAAAAGTCCTTACTATAATCTATCCTACCCTCATCATCATATTCAAAATCTTCAGCCTCTAAAGTGGTCACTCTAAAGAGCTCACCAGCACCCTCGGCATCAGTACTTGTAATTAAAGGGGTATGGACATAAACAAAATCTCTGCTATTAAAAAACTCATGAATTGCCTGGCTCATCAGACTTCTAACCCTAAAAACGGCCATAAAGGTATTGGTCCTAGGTCTAAGATGAAGAATAGACCTTAAAAACTCCAAACTATGGCGTTTGGTCTGTAAGGGGTAATCCTTATCCGCTTCAAAGAGCACCTCAATTTTAGAAGTCTGTATCTCAAAGGGCTGTTTGGCATCTGGTGTGACGATTAATTTACCCTCAACTTCAATGCAAGACTGGAGAGCTAAACGATCAAGCTCCTCAAAATTTTCAAGCTCCTTGTCAAATACAAGCTGGATAGTTTCAAACATTGAGCCATCACTTAGTTCAAAAAAGCCTATATTGGCTGATGTTCTTTTTCTTTTTATCCAGCCTTTAAGAAGGACTGTCTTATCGGTATAGGTATTATAGTCTTCATAGAGCTGTTTACATGTCATCTTATCCTCCTAAATAAAAAAGACTTCCATCCAAGGGACGAAAAGCCGTGGTACCACCCTATTTGTTTCTCATACTGCGATAAGGAGCAAACCCTGTGGACTCCAGGCCGTTCTTCATACTTTTTTTTCCACTCAGGGCTTCCACCATCCCCTGCTCGCTAAGGCTTCCAAAAAGACTACTATTCCCTTCCTTGTCCGCTTAAATTATAGCTATAATAAAGGCCTATGTCAATTTAAACTTGGTCTTTAATAATAAAGATTTATTTTCAAATTTCAGGAAAACCTACTTATTAATCAGCTCTGATTTTTTTGAACTGAGACTATATATTAACTACTTTAAGGTGTAAAAATTAAATAAAAAGATGTTTCTCCTGCTTTTTATGATATAATTAATTTGTCCAGAGGTCTCACTATATTTTGAACCGCACAGTTTTTTGAGGGAACCCGGGTCGATGAGGAATATGAGTAATCTAAGACCTCCGCAGGGCACCCACCTGAATTTTCAGGGTTTCAAAATCAAGAGAACTCTGGATTTTACGTATAAAGAAGGGAGATTAGATGAAAAGCTTAGCCAAGGATCTTAGGAATTCTTCCTATGCAGTCTGTTTTACAGGAGCTGGGATGGACACAGAAAGCAAGTTACCCGACTTTAGAGGAAAAGACGGCCTTTGGAAAAGCCACGACCCTAGACAACTAGCTTCTAGTCAAGCCCTAGAAAGCAATTACGACCTCTTCCATGAATTTTACAGCTATAGAGTTAATAGTTTAAAAGAAGCAGATATTCACACAGGCCATAGCATTCTTTCAGAGCTTCAAGAGGCCGGTCTAATAAAGTCCATCATAACCCAAAATGTATCAAGCCTTCATCAGCTTGCTGGCAGTACAAATGTAATAGAACTCCACGGTAGCCTGGGACGCTTCCACTGCAATACCTGTAATAAAGAAGCTACAACTGAAAGTTTTTTAGCCAAAGAAAGCTGCTCTAACTGCGGTGGTAAATTAAGACCTAGCCTAACTCTCTTTGGAGAAGCCCTACCTCAGGAGGCTTTTAGAGATGCGATTGATGAACTGGAAAAGGCTGATTTTTTACTAATCATGGGGACCAGCCTAGAAGTCTATCCAGCTGCCCAGTTACCTTTTATGTTTGATATGAAAAGATGTTATGTAGGCCTAGACCCCATCAAGCAAGAAAGGCAAATGGATTATATTTACCACACCAAAATTGGTAGTTTTCTAAAAACACTATCAGATGAATTAGCACAATTACTAGATTAGTCTGCGCGAGAGGTTCCAGTATGACCTATAAATATAGACCATGGTTAATGGTTTTCACCTATTCTTTAGCCCATTTTCTTGTAGACTTTGCCTGCTCTTTCTTATTCTTTTCCAGTATAGCTGGGGATAAAAACCTATATATGTGGATTCTAATCTACAACTTCTGTGCCTTTGCACTTCAGATGCCAATAGGTCTTCTAGCAGATATCTACAATCGAAACTATATATTTGCCATCCTGGGTTGTCTCTTAGTTGCTACTGCATATATAACATCCTACCAGGCTTTTATAGCAACTCTTCTACTAGGAATAGGTAATGCCTTTTTTCATATTGGGGGAGGAGTAGACATACTTAACATCAGTGACAAAAAAAGTAGTGCGCTTGGGATATTTGTTTCCCCTGGCGCACTTGGTTTGTATTTCGGAAAAATTTTAGGAAATTCAGGAAGTAGAGGTGGTTATTTTCTTTTCCTGGGCCTGCTCCTTATAGCTGGAGCCATATATTTCTCCTATCAGTCCCAGGGAAAACAATACCCACAAAACCCAAGATTTTCAGTAGAGGAACCATTTCCAAAAGCCTACCTTTTCGCAGCGATTTCTTTTTTTATAGTGGTTTGCCTACGCTCCTATGTTGGCCTTGCTATAGATTTTCCATGGAAGGGCTCTGGCTCTTTAGGAATTCTACTAGTTCTAGCAGTAGTAGCTGGAAAAGCCGCAGGAGGTATAGCTGCAGATAGATTCGGCCTAATAAGAGTATCCCTTATCTCCCTAATCGGCTCTGCCCTCCTATTGTTATTTCCCAATATACCAGCCCTAGGAATTATTTCTCTTTTACTATTTAACATGACTATGCCAATCACACTTTGGGCTATGTCTAAAATTTTTCCCGCTGCCAAAGGCCTTTCCTTTGGCTTATTAACCTTTGGACTTTTTATTGGCTACCTACCAAAATATTTTGGATGGATCCTAGCCACAGGACCCTGGCTCTTTTCTCTACTGGCTCTAACCTCACTGGCCCTACTTTATCAAGGTATAAGTAAGGTTAAGCTATGAATGCCCAGCTACTTACCTCACTTGCCTACTCACTACTACTTACCCTTATTATTGAGACTAGCTTCTTTTTGATAATTGGAAAGCGTAGAAAAAAGGATCTAATCCTAGTCTGCCTTGTCAACATACTGACTAACCCACCTGTAGTGCTCTTATACTGGTTGACCATCATTTATAGTAGGCTAAATCCTATTTTTGCCATATTAGTTCTTGAATCATCAGCAATAATTATTGAAGGCTACTACTATAAAAACTATGGCCAGGAATTTAGCCATCCCTACACTCTATCCCTAATCGCCAACCTCTTATCCTTTGGGATAGGACTTTTAATCTAATTAAACTACAAATTTTTAGGAGGCCAAGCAATGAAAATACCATTAAGATTTATGTTTCTAGCAAGTATGCTTTTACTGATTTTTCCCCTTGTATCCTTTGCCGATATAGTTGATGTGCCTGATACTGTTTTCCACGGTGCTAACTATGCACTACCAGTGGGGATAATCATCCTTGTTGTAATTTTAGTCCTAATCACAAGGGCCCTAATTCGAAGACAAAAGAAATAACAGTTATGATTAATTCCCGAAAAGCTAAAAAAGCCTGAGCTTAAACTCAGGTTTTTTACTTTTTCTTCAGCTTTTTAAGAAGCCTATTCTATTTTTTTCTCTAGTCTAGGTAACCAGCATAACAAGAATTGGTATGGTGACTAGAGACAAAAGCGAGCTAACAAAAACTATCTGAGAAGCTAGATTGGCGTCATTACCAGCATCTGCTGAAAAGATAGCTACATAGGCAGCCGTTGGCATCCCCATCATAATAACAGGGATTATTAACTCCATACCCCTAAACCCAAGTAAATTTAAGACAAAATAGATTCCCAGGGGGAAAAGTAAGAGCTTAGTTAATGCAATCAAATAAAGCTTTAAATCAGTAACACACTCTTTTATATTGGTCCTAGAAAGAAGGATCCCAACCACTATCATGGCCAGAGGTGATGTAGCCTGGCTCATGAGCTCCATTGTTGTATTTAGTGGCTCTGGGATAGTAATTGAGGTAATAAACAAGCCAAACCCAATAAGTATAGCCAGGATACCAGGACTCAGAAGAATATCCTTTACAAGGTTCTTACTAAAGTCCTGACCAGAGCTTCTGTGAATAATGTAGGCCCCATAAGTCCAGGCCACAACTTCAAAGAGAAAACCTGCTCCTAGCACAGCAAAAAAGAGGGCCTCCTTGCCAAGAATTGATAAAACAATGGGGAAGCCAATGAAGGAAGTATTAGGTAGAACACCGGCAATCTCAATAATGTCTCTTTGGTTATCACTTACCTTATAAAATCTACTGAGAAATTTTGAAAGTATAATCATGACTACATAGGCAGCACCAACTATAGCCATTATTTTTAAAGAAGTTAAAAATCTTGCCTTGGTATACTCTAACTGGAAGGCTAAAATAATTGTTGCGGGCATGGTGACATTAAGCACTAAGGCAGAGAGTTCTTTTTGGCCACTGGGACTTACAATTCCCACCTTACCAACTATATATCCCACTATTATGAGTAGGAAAAGTACCGAAACATTTTGAAATGTTAAAAGAAAATCCATTACTACCGCCTTTACTTATCTTCTATTACAGTGCCTGTTTCTCCTCTAATGCCCTCTGAAGCCTTGGATAAAGAAGTAATAAGGGCTTTTCTTCCTTTTTTAGAAAGGGCAAACTCCTTTGCAGCTTCAATCTTTGGCAGCATAGAACCCGGTGCAAAATGGCCTTCTCCTATATATTTATTAGCGGTGGCAATATCCAATTCACTTAACCACTCCTCATTTTCTTGCCCAAAATTAATTGCAACCCGCTCGACTGCAGTGAGAATTATAAGATAGTCAGCATCAAGCTTTTCAGCCAGCTTTGAAGAAGCAAAATCTTTATCAATCACTGCATCAAGCCCTATTAGCCTAAAACCATCCCTATAAACTGGAATTCCCCCTCCTCCAACAGCTATTACTATATGGCCACTATCCATTAAACTTGAAAGAATGCTAATCTCAGCTATATCAATAGGCTTTGGAGATGCCACCACCCTTCTATAGCCTCTACCAGAGTCTTCAACAAACCTATATCCTTTGGCAGCTTCGATAGCTCTTGCCTCTTCTAAACTATAAAAAGAGCCAATAGGTTTAGTAGGATTTTCAAAGGCCTGATCATTCTTGTCAACAATAACCTGAGTTACTACTGTGGCAACAGACTTTTCAAGCCCTCTAGTAAGCATTTCTTCTCTCAAGGCATTTTGGAGGTGATAACCTATATAGCCCTGGCTCATGGCATTACATTCGGCAAAGGGCACTTCAGGTATCTTGCTATTTACAGATTTAGACTCCTCAAAGGCAAGGTTTATCATGCCTACTTGAGGCCCATTTCCATGGGCAATGATTACATCATGGCCTTCTTCAATTAAATCTACAATAGGCCTAGCACTTTCTTTAACTAGTTCAAGTTGCTCTTTTGGGCTGTTACCTAGAGCATTTCCTCCAAGGGCAATTACAATCTTCATCCTCATCTCCTTTTATCATATAAAAAGTCAAGCTAGAAAACTCTAAGCTCTAACCCTTATAATTACACTACTAACACCATCAATAATACCACTAAAATCACCTCATAACATATCCCCAAAACAAAAATAATTTCCGGATTATCCTTAAATCCAACTAGAAAAAAACTCCCATTTCTAGGAGTCTTCTTTTATGGCACTTATCAAATAGCTTTTTAGAAGTTCCACTCCCTTCCTGTTCTGTGCACCTCCAGGAAGGATTATATTTGCATATTTTTTAGTAGGAGATATAAAGGCCTCGTGCATGGGCTTTACAGTCTTTTCATACTGGTCAATAATAGATTCTAGACTCCTTCCCCTGGTCTTTCTATCTCTTATAATCCTTCTAATAAGCCTCTCATCTGCATCAGCCTGGACATAAACAGAAAGATCAAAAAGTTCTCTTACTCTTGCATCATAGAGAGCAAAAAGGCCTTCAACTATTATCAGGTCTCTAGGTTCCACCAAGTGGGTCTTAGAGCTCCTAGTATAATTTACATAATCATAGACAGGGACCTCTACAGTCTGACCTCCTTTTAAAGCTAGTAGGTCACTATAGAGCAGGTCCATATCTATGGACGAGGGATGATCATAGTTTTTCTTGGTTCTTTCTTCAAAGCTAAGTTCAGAAAAGCTATGGTAGTAAGAATCAACACCTATAAGCTGGCCCCTCTCTCCAAGAAAGTCCATAAATTCTTTTACAATTGTAGTCTTACCCGAGGCAGTTCCACCTGCTATAGCCAAGAGTTTAGGCATCATAGATCCCTCATAGTTAAAGAAATCTTTCCTCTATTTCTGTCAATAGAAAGTATCTTAACCTTTACAATATCAGCAACCTGTAGTACATCGCTGGGATGCTTGATAAATTTATTTGAGATTTTTGAGATATGAACCAGGCCATCCTCCTTGACTCCTATATCAACAAAGGCTCCAAAATCCACAACATTTCTTACAGTCCCTGTTAATACCATTCCTTCTTCTAAGTCATCCAGACTAAGAACATCACTTCTAAGGATGGGGGCTGGCATTTCTTCCCTTGGGTCCCTTCCTGGCTTTTCAAGTTCTGCAACTATATCTTTTAAGGTATGCAGATCCACTCCCAGTTCCTTAGAAAGTCTGGGTAGCTCCTCTTTTTTTATATCTATCCCAAGAAGTTTTCTTGCTATTGCGTAGCTTTCAGGGTGGACTGCTGTGTGGTCAAGAGGGTCCTTGCTTTCTGGTACTCTTAGAAAACCTGCACACTGCTCATAGGTCTTGGGGCCTAACCCCTTAACTTCAAGAAGTTCCTTTCTTGAGGAGAAACCACCCTTATCTTCCTTATACTTGACTATGTTTTTCGCCAGGCTCTTACTAATTCCTGCTACATAGCTAAGCAGGCTAAAAGAAGCTTGGTTTAGGTTTACACCAATGGCATTAACACAGTCCTCTACTACCTTCTCAAGGCTCTCATCGAGGAGCTTTTGATTGACATCATGCTGGTACTGACCTATTCCAATGTGCTTAGGCTCAATCTTTACAAGCTCTGCCAAAGGGTCCTGAACTCTTCTTGCAATGCTTATGGCACCTCTAATGCTGACATCTAGATCTGGAAATTCCTCTAGGCCAAGTGGAGAAGCCGAGTAAATAGAAGCTCCTGATTCATTAACTATATAGTAGTGGAGTTCTTCTTTTTGCCCTTCAATAAAGGACGCCACCACCTGTTCAGT
>LFTD01000023.1 GCA_001512625.1 Clostridiales bacterium DTU036
GGCAGTGTCCTTACTAATAAGTACGCTGAAGGATACCCCAGTAAGCGCTACTACGGTGGCTGTGAGTTTGTAGATCTTTCAGAAAACCTAGCAAGGGATCGCATGTGTGAGCTATTTGGAGCAGACCATGCCAATGTCCAGCCCCACGCAGGAAGTCAAGCCAACATGGCAGCCTATTTTGCACTTATTAAGCCAGGTGACAAGGTTCTAGGTATGGCACTTGATAACGGCGGTCACCTAACCCACGGTTCTCCAGTTAACTTCTCTGGTCAACTTTATGATATCTCCTCCTATGGTGTAGATGATAATGGTTATATTGACTATGATGAAGTAGAAAAAATCGCCCTAGAAGTTGAGCCTAAACTAATTATTGCTGGTGGCTCTGCCTATTCAAGGGAAATCGATTTTAAAAGATTTAGAGAGATTGCCGACAAGGTTGGTGCCTACCTGCTAGTTGATATGGCTCATATTGCTGGACTAGTTGCAGCTGGCCAGCATATGAACCCAGTTCCCTATGCTGATGTTGTTACAACCACCACCCATAAGACTCTAAGAGGACCTAGGGGAGGAGCTATCCTCTGCAAAGCCGAGCACGCTGCTGCTATAGATAAGGCGGTCTTCCCAGGAATGCAGGGTGGCCCACTAGAGCATGGAATTGCTGCCAAGGCTGTCTGCTTTAAAGAAGCCATGGAGCCCGAGTTTAAAGACTATATCAAACAGGTAATCCTAAATGCCCAGGCTCTGGCCCAGGCCCTTATGGAGCTTGGCTATGATGTGGTAAGCGGTGGAACTGATAACCACCTAATGCTCCTAGACCTTAGAAGTAAGAATCTAACTGGTAAAGAGGCCGAAGCCCTTCTAGGTGAAGTAGACATTACAGTTAATAAGAACACTGTTCCTAAAGAGACTCATTCACCCTTTGTTACCTCAGGTATTCGTATAGGCACTCCTGCCCTTACTACCAGGGGACTAAAGGAAGAAGAAATGAAGGAAATTGCCCTTCTTATGGACCAGGCTATGACTGGCTCCAGGCCCAGTGAAGATATCAGAGCCGATGTAAAAGCTTTAACAGCAAGATTTCCACTGTTTAAGTAAAGTAAAAAATGATGTACTCGTAATAAGAGTGCATCATTTTTTTCTTTTAGCAAGGATTACTTTCATATAATTGTCTTATGCTGGACCGCTTTAGGGTCAAAGCCAAGCAGTTTAAAGGTGTAGTCCATTATGTAGCCTGTTACCAGGGCAAAGATCAGGGTACCAAGTCCTATCATACCACCCATAAAGTAACCTATAAGCGTAACAAGAACTTCAATTATTCTTCTAGCCACACCTACAGAAATCTTAAACCTTTTATGTAGGTAAAAGATTAGGCTNNAGGCTACTAGCTCTAGCTATAAGGCCTGTGGCCAGGATTAAATCAAAGAAAATTCCTATTAAGAACATGTTGAGAAAACTGCCTATTCCCAGAGGTTCCTTTTTATAGATTGTAAAAACCAGAACTAGGAATCCTACAAGAATTGAGGCGGTACCTATAGAAACTCCCGTTACCTTTGAAAGACCCACATGAAAGACCTCCCAGGGCGCATAGCCAACCTGGGCTTCATAGCCCATAACCATACCCAGGGCATATAAGAACAGGCCTATAATTAATCTTACTAGATCTTGCAAACTTGACTTCATTATGTCCCTCCAAGTTTT
>LFTD01000046.1:0-26144 GCA_001512625.1 Clostridiales bacterium DTU036
TGGTCAAAAATTGAAATTTGGTGTATACTATTCATGAGAAAACTCCTTTCGGGTACTTGTTTAGCTTTCACTAGCATTATACCATGAAACGCGAGTTTTCTTTTATTTTTCAAGTAAAACTAAGGTTTTATTTCTCCTGTGACACAGGTGGTAGGAATATCTATGAAAACCCTATTTAAGAACCCTTTTTCCAGTATAATCAGAGCTTTTTGGTAGAAAAAGTATTTAACAACTCACCTAGGCCTTTAAATTCAAAGCCTCTATACATCGCAATTACCTCAAAAACCATAACATCAATCAGTTTCAAGACTTAGCAGGTTAGATTTCTAGTACAGAGCTTTTGAATATATGCAAAAATTCCTTGGCGATTAGTGATGGAGTGGCTTGGCTGGACTTTACTTTAGAGCCTTTAATGAAAAGCTCTTTAAAAAGTTCTAGTCTGCTTATTTTAGCTTATAGCTGTCTTTATGCCCTCCACTTATGGTTTGGCTTCTTCCAATTTTAAGGGAGTATTTACGTTTTAAAGGTTATGTATTAAAGTGAGACCTGATGGCTTTAACTTATTAGCAGTTTAATTTGAAATATGATAGAATAGATTAATCGTAAATGTATCTAATCCTGAGGTGAAAATCTTGATTTACTTCGGGCTGAATTCTTACGATAAAAGGATTATTTAATAGAAAGGCAAATAATGTTGGAGCTGTTTTTACCTAGGTTGAGATCTGCAGGATTTTGGTTTTTAGATGCTCTAAAAGGGGGCATTATTTATAAATCTTATAAAAGCATTAGAGCTTTTGACAACATAGACAGTAAGTCTTCAGATATGGAGAACTACCTAACTCATCAAGTTGAGAAGCTTCTAACCTATGCCACCACCCATAGTGATTTCTATAAAAGCTACTATGGAAATGACTTGTCTCTATACAAGTTTCCAGTGATTAACAAGAATATAATAAAGGAAAATTATCAGGCTTTTCTTTCTAAGGAATTCAAGGAGAATCAATTAGTAAGATCCTTTACTAGTGGTTCCACAGGAATTCCTTTCGTTGCTTATATGAATAAAGAAAAAAAGAAACGGGTTCAAGCTGAAGTAATATACTACACAGGTAAGGCGGGGTATAGGGTAGGGGATAGCTTAATATTCTTAAGATCCCTAAATGAAAAAACCCAAAAAAGCAGATTACACCAGTGGCTGCAAAATGAAAATCTAGTAGATGTAAGCCGGTTAGATGACCAGGAAATTGAGAAGATATTAGAAATTATAGAGAGAACCTCAAAGAGGGGGTCTACTCTTTTATCCTACTCAGGCACCTACGATATTCTTCGTGATTATTTTACTTCAAATAAGCAAAAAGGGAGTTCTAAAATCAAGGGAATGATTGCCATTTCTGAGATGCTCTTTGATGACACAAGAGAGGTAATGGAAGAGGTATTTAAGTGTAGATGCGTATCTAGATACTCCAATCAAGAAAACGGGCTTTTAGGACAAGATGAAGAAGACAACAATGTCTTTATAATTAATGAAGCCAGCTACTTGATTGAAATATTTGACTTAGATGAAGACATACCTGCTAAAGAGGGTGCTCAGGGTCGTATAGTAGTTACAGACCTATATAATTTTGCTATGCCCATGATTAGATACGACACTGGAGATATAGGTAGCCTATGCTACATTAAAAGGAATGGTATTTATAAGAAGGCTATTAAAGATTTTGGTGGCAGAAGACTTGATGTAGTCCATGACATAGAGGGAAACCCACTATCACCTCACAAAATTTCTGTCAGTTTTGCCAACATTGATGGTCTAAAGCAGTATCAGTTTATTCAAGAAGGTAAGAAAGACTACTTGGTCAAACTTAATCTAGAAAAAGACTTTAGTCAAAAAGAGGAGCTTGAAAATCTATTAAGAGAGTTGGTGGGGACTGAGGCCATAATCAGTTTTGAAGAGGTAGATGAGATCCCGGCACTACATTCTGGCAAAAGAAAATACGTTGTAAACAATTATAAAGAAAACTAGCTACTAGTTGATGCTTTTTTAAATCTTAGTTTATTATCCTAATAAACTAAAAATTTGAAAGGAATAACAATTTAATGATAAAAAAAATGCGGGGGATGGGTGATGAGAAGAAAACTCTTTTCAAAAACACACTCATGCTTTATATACTGCGCTTTTCTACTTATTTTTTCGGATTTATTACTGTACCCTATGAAACTAGGGTACTAGGCCCTTTGGTTTATGGTAAAGTTGCTGCAGCAATGGCTTTAATGGCATATTTTAGAATGCTAATTGATTTTGGTTTCCTTTTATCGGCCACTCAGGATGTGGCACACAATCATGATGATACGAAGAAGGTTTCTGTTATTTTTTCAGCAGTTCAATATGCTAAAGTTTTATTAATTATACTATCAGCGATTATTTTGGTAGGGGTTTCTTATTTTAGCCCAGAGCTAAGAGAAGAAGGAATGTTCTATTTTCTGTTCCTCCTTGGTACTGCTATAAATGGATTAGTCCCAGACTTTGTATATAGAGGTATACAGCAAATGGGGCCCATTACCTTTAGAGTGGTAATTTCTAGGGTGGTCTTTACAGTCCTAATCTTCGTCTTCTTGAAGAGCCCAGCTGATTATATGATGATTCCACTTCTCAATATCTTTGGTAGTTTGCTGGCATTAGTCTGGGCCTTGGTTTATTTGAAAAGAAATTATGGTATAGGTTTAAAGCTCATAAGCCCTATAGTTGTTTTTGAGAATCTCAAATCTTCCTCAGGCTTCTTTTTGTCTAGAATAGCAGGTTCTCTCTATACCCATTTAAATGTTCTAATCCTAGGTGGCGTGGCTCCAGCGTCTAGGGGTGATTATGCAGCAGCAAGTAAACTACTGACAACGGGGCAAAGCGGACTTGGCCCAATTTCAGATAGCATTTATCCCTACATGACCAAGAATAAGGATTTTAAACTTATAAAAAAAATACTAGTGGTTTTTATGCCAATTATAACCATAGGTTGTGCTATAGCCTATATCTTTGCCGACCCTCTCACTAAATTTGTGTTTGGCTCAGAGTATGTAGAAGCAGGTGCTATACTAAAAGGCATGATGCCAGCTGCAGTCTTGACCCTGCCTGATTATCTTCTAGGCTTTCCTACAATGACTGCCCTTGGGATAACTGAGCAGGCAAATTATTCTGTGTATTTTAGCTCAGTAATGCATATAATAGCTCTTATAATAGTTTACAACCTGGGTATGTTAAATGCAGTTAGCCTGTCCTGGTTACTTTCCCTTGCAACGGCTTGGGATCTCGCTTACAGAGTCTATCATGTAAGAAAAAGATGGAGAGAGTTAAACAAGGCCACTAGTTAAAACAGTTAGCTGATGGGGTTAGCTTGATTATTTATAAAGCCATTATCTTTTTAATAAAGGGGTTAAAAATGAAAGGAAATTATATACTTCAAAGATTTAAAAAAATAGGATATATGACTAATAATTTTGTTGATGAAAAGATTAGTTTCCCTAGAAAACTGATTATTTGGGGTGACCTATTAATTTCTATCATTGTTTTAGGTGCTGGTATAACCGATTATTTTCAGTACAAGTTTTATAAGAAAAAGATGATTGAAAAGCGCAATTTTATTGTGCACAGAAAGCGAATGAAAATCGTAAATAAATCAAATAATAAAGAAGATATGAAAATCTTTAATGATAAAAAGGAATTCAACAGAATTTTTGATGATTTTATTTCAAGGGATTGGCTAGACTTGGAAGAGGATAGTTTTGAGGCATTTGTGGAGTTCGCAAATAAGCACAAAAAGTTTATTGTAAAGCCTAAGGATGGCAGCCATGGAAAGGGCATATATTTTGTAGATACTAATGAACTGAAAGACCTAAGGTACTCCTTCGAAAAAATTGCAAAAGAAAAAGCAATAATAGAAGAAATCATAGTTCAGAATAAAGAAGTAGCAGAATTCAATCCGGCCTCGGTTAACACACTTAGAGTAGTTACCTTTGTAGACCATGAAAATACACCCCATGTAATGACTGCCAATTTAAGGGTGGGTAGGGGCCAGCGAATAGCAGATAATTTTCATCATGAGGGCATTGCCTCTCTTATAGACATAGACACAGGTATAGTAGTAACCAGAGGTATAGATGGGAAGAGCCAGAGGTATGTAGTCCATCCCATTTCAGGAAAAAAGATCGTTGGATTTGAAATACCACTCTGGGAAGAAGTGAAGGATCTGGCTAAGAGAGCAGCCCTAGTGGTTCCAACGGTTAGATATGTTGGCTGGGATGTTGCTTTAGGTGAGGAAGGGAAAATTTACATTGTAGAGGGCAACTGTGCTGCTGACCCAGACATCTCACAACTACCCGACCAAGAAGGCAAGTGGAATTTATATAAGCCCTACCTAGATAAATTATAATAAATGGGAAATAATATGATTGAAAAAGAAGTGAGACTTGGTTTTGTTGGGGATATTATGTGTGAAAAACCCCTTCTTAAGTCAGCTAATAAAAAAGGCAAATATGATTTTACTCAACTTTTTTCTGGCCTGAGTAAAGAGTTTAATGAAGTTGACTATATGGTAGGTAATTTGGAAACCGTATTTGCAGGAGAAGAAGCAGGTTATACTAACCAAATATATAGTTTTAATACCCCTGATAGCTTCTTGATATCCCTTAGTAAGTCGGGCCTTGATATGGTGAGCACCGCAAATAATCACTGTTTAGACAGAGGAATCCCTGGGCTGGTAAGAACCAATGAGCTTTTAGATTCTTTAGGTATTGATAGGACAGGGACATACAACAGCCAAGATGAGAAAAGGGTACTTATTAAGGAGATTAAGGGGATAAAGATAGCTTTTTTATCCTACACCTATGGTACCAATACCCAGGTTAATAAACGCATCCTTTCTAAAGATGATTTATTTAGAGTTAATTTGCTACAACCCCAAGTTGAAAAGATCTATGCAGAAGATAAGAAGGGGCTAAAGCATAAAGTTGCAAAAATGATTTTTAAGATCCTGACAGTAGACCAGTGGATAGCTCTTAAAAGAAAACTGAAAATGACCTATAATGAACCCAGAAGAGATGATATTCTTGACAATATAAGCCAGGAATACCTGGATAAAATACAAAGGGATATCGAGTTAGCTAAAGCAAAAGCGGATTTTGTCATTATGTGCCTGCATTCAGGTGGGCAGTTTAATGAAGAACCAGGGGCTTTCAGCCAGTTTATGATGGAGTTTATGGCAGAAAAAGGAGTAGATGTAGTAGTAGGACATCATCCCCACGTGATTCAAAAACATGTAAGGTTAGCAGGTATGCCAGGCTTCTATTCTCTTGGAAATTTCAGCATGTCTCCCAGCTCAGTCTACAACATCCCTGAATCAATGTCTGACTATGGGATCTTCTTGTACCTAAATCTTCGAATGACTGATAAGCCAGAAATAAGTGGTATGGACTTTTCCATTATCAAAATGCAAGAGGATAAGGGCTCTTTATCTGTTAGAAATATTAGTGACATATATAGTAGCTTGAAGAATAAAGAAGAGAAGGAAAAGCTTAAAAATGAATCCCTCATCATCTACAACAGATTCCAAAGTAGTGGCCTTGAGGATTTAATTATTAGAGAAAAATATAAAGTAAATCTAGACATTTAATATCTACTAGATTATAGTAGAGGAAACTTTTCGCTGGGCTAAATAATGTGGATACTTTATTCTTTCCCATAATCAAAATGGGATTGGCAAAATAATCAGAAAGGGAAAACATGTATAAGAATATAAAAGATATAGGTCTATTTCAAAACATCTTCTATTTTAAGGTAATGTGGGCTCTTCTAATTTTGCTTAAGATAAATCCTATGCTAAGAGAGAAGTCCACACCTTTATTCATTTTTTTAATCATATATGGAGCTTTAATTATTCTATATGATCTATTTGGAAAAAGACAGAGCATGGACAACAGATATTTTATTTTAGTTTTTCTTCTACTTTTACTCATGGGCATTTCGGTGCTGGTAAATTTCCCTGATAAAATGGTGGATAATGTAAAAATATATATCACTACTGCCATAAGCTTCCTGCTTATAAGCCGGGCAGAGCTAGAGAAAAATAAAGATCAATTAAGGCATGAAATGGGAATTATAAACACAATTATTATTGTGGGGGTTTCAATTGCTACTTTCATTTCCCTTTACCTGTTCTTTAAAGGTATAAATGGAATATATGATTTGGATTTTTGGAGAATAGACAATGAGAGGGCATTATACCAGTATGGCCTGTCTTCAGAGAATAGATTGGTTGGAATATTCACAAATCCTAATCCACTAGGAGCATTTAATACCATTGCAATCTTGCTAGCTTTGATAAATATTAAAGTCTTGCCTAAAAAAGCCATATACAAAATATTTTTCTTTTTGACAATAGCAATGAATTTTATAGCTGTTATTCTTAGTAATTCCAGAGGGGCAATCTATGCTCTAATTGTTAGTTTTTTTGTTTTTACTTTTACATTTTTTATGGAAAGATTTAAAAACTATAAAGCTTATTTAAATACCTTTATATCTTTATCTCTATCACTTATCCTAACTTTCACCCTCTACCAGGCTATTCCTGAAATTGATAAGGAAATCAGGGATTTCTCCTTACATTTCCGAGATGCAGAGTCTGAGCAAGAGGAAATAGAATTAATTGAAGAGAGGGTTAAGTTAGCTGGTAGTGATGACCTGGTCGTTCGCAGTGGAACCAGATTATTTCTTTGGGAAGTTGGATTTAACACGGCCAAGATAAGTCCTATTTTTGGAGTGGGTAAGGCTAATCTCAACGAAGTAGTTCTTAAAAACTGGGATGTAGAAAAAAAAGCACCAAGGTTAGGTGGTGGAGGCCTCCATAACATTTATTTAGAGACTCTAGTAGCATACGGAATCTTAGTATTGATTCTGCTAATATTACTTCTTTCTCTAGTGGGAATAGATGTCCTTGTAGCAATATATAAAGACTGGAGTAGTGATAATCTTTATGCCTGGTTAGGTATAGGAATAACTATAATAATGATATTTGACTTGACTAGAAATCTGGTTGAGTCTGGTATGTTATACAGCGTTGATCTATCAAGTTTTTCATTTAGTCTTTACCTTGGCTACGCTATGTATTATGCTCAAAAAAACAGGCTTACAAGTAAGACCAATTTAGTTTTTAGAGCCAATGAAGGCTTTAGAAATCAAATAGATAAGATATTTAGCTAAGGCTAAGACTAGGCCGTTTGTGCCAAATTATTACTATCTTATAAACAAAATGGATATGCTACAATCTTAAAATATAGTGTGCAGCATATCCATTTATTTTAGCAATGAAATCCAGGATTATTATCTATAATCGGCAAGAGGGCCATCGTTGTTAAATTCATATTCAAAGCCGTCTATCTATTTTTGGGAATTAGACGATGCAAAATGTGTTATTAGATTACCGAATACTGTGTATTAAATAGTGGAGTAAATACTTAGCCGTCTAAAAGGCTAAATTTAAAGTAAAAGTATGGGTCAAATACTTATTTAGCAGTTTTCCACAACCATATGATGAATGAAACTAAATATTTTAATAAAAAAAAGTCACAAAACCCTAGACTGGACTAGTTGTTTTGTTATATAATATGAGCCAAGAATTGTTCAGGCATTGTTCAGGCATATCCTTAGTGACTGTTCAAATAAATCAAATGGAGAAAATGTTATATGTGTACTTAATTATATCTCTTTTTATTATTGGGAATGATTGCTATATAATAGGGATTTGGAAGTAATAAATAAAAAGTTTTGGATAAATAGATTTAAGACTAGTAGTTTGAGACAGAGATAGTGAGAAAACTCAGTATCAGATTAAATATTCTCAAACAAATATTTTTATATGAAGTCTAAATTTTTAGACATTGGTATTGATATAATCGAGTAAAAGGCGTGTCTATTAAAATATTTGACCATGAGAGTACAATATGTAATACTCTTAGGTATAACAATGAATTAGGGAAGAGGGTATTTAACTATAGAATCAAGAGATACGTAAAAGATTTACTATAATATCAGGAGACTGTTGGGGTATTCTGATATGTTTTAATAGAAAAAACAAAACACAACTATATAGAAGTGTGTGGCTGTAATGAATGATGAGGTGGAATCTGTATTGGCAGAGCTAAAACCGAATCAAAGAAAAAGAGAATTTCATTACAACGATTATTAAAACTATTCCTTTTAGGAGCATTTATTAGAAGGATTTCTAAGTCGAATTATAAAGATAAATGGATTCTTTAAGGAGTATTTTATATTCTATAAGTAACTTTACCACTAGCCCAACAATTGATGCTGATTGTTTATTAAAAACTATTGTAATGATGTAAATACCATAGAAAAACTTGTTTTAGAAGTAATATATGCAAATAGTAAAAAAATCATGGAGATTACCATTTGTGATACAGGTGTGTTTGTAATACAAGTGGCTTAATAAAATATAATAGTCTCAAAATAAAAAGGAGTTGATTTAATTATGGTTTCAAAAAAATTACCTTCAATCGAACGTCCGTGGATGAAGTATTATCCACCAGAAATTATCGAGAATCTAACTGTTCCAGAATCTACCTTGGGTGAGTATTTACTACATAATTGTCCAGGGGAGGATGTTACAGCTATTCATTATTACGGAAGAGATGTAACTTGGAAAGAGGTATTCGAAACATCAGAAAAAACTGCACGTTCTCTTCGTGCTTTGGGATTTTCTGAGGGAAGCCAGATTCCGGTATTCTTCAAGGCCGTGCCTGAGTTTATTTTTTTACTTCTAGGTGCAGAGATTATAGGTGCATCGTTATTATGCCGTGATAATACCCTTGAAGAGAATGTAGAAGCGACTACCAAAAGCCAGGCAAAGGTTATTTTTGCGCATGATTATCTATCACAAGCTGATTTCAATGTATATCGCAGAGATAGTAATATCTACCAGGCAGTGCTTCTTTCACCATATGAGGGCGTAGATAAATTGGATGTGCCCGCACATATTCACAACTACCTTCAAACACAGTATCCATCTGAACCTGCTTATGGACCACAAACCATGGATTGGAAACAATTTTTAGCATTGGGAGAATCTTACAAGGGAGTCGTTGAAGCCGAAAGAAATATAAACCGTCCGCTTTTTCGTGCATATACCAGTGGTTCAACTGGAAGCTCGAAGCAAGTTATACATTCTGCTAATACGATGGTTGGCAATATGTGCCAGATGAATTTCTATGGCGGAAGCGATGAGTCTCGCCCTACATGGCTAGTAACCCACCTACCAACAGCACTTGTTGCTGTGGTTGTTGCAATGTATCTGATGCCTATGGCTTCGAACAAGCTGCTTATTCTCGACCCCTTCTGTGATTTTGATGATATCGACCTTGAGATGATGCGTTATCGTCCAAATTGCTGGCCTCTTGTACCAATGTTTATTGAGATTATTATGAAAAGCAAGAGAATACCTGAGGACTACGATATGTCTCATCTTGTGGCATCAGGTGCAGGCGCCGAGGCTTTAAACAACAGCCAGTTTGCTAGAATTCAGGAGTTTTTTGCAAAGCACAACTGTGGTGCCCGTTTTACTAGTGGCTACGGATCAAGCGAAGCAGGTTCGAATATGACTCTGCCGATGACTCCCCATCCGATGGGTAATGGAAACGTAGGAATTCCGATGCCACTGACTACTATAGGCGTGTTTGAACCAGGCACACAGCGAGAGCTTGGCTACAATCAAATCGGAGAAATCTGTTGCATTAGCCCGAGTGTTATGCTAGGTTACGACAACAAATATATGACAAAAATGGTACTTCGACAGCATGAGGATGGCCAAACTTGGCTTCATACCGGTGATCTTGGCTATATGAATGAGGATGGAGTAGTTTACGTACTTTCACGCGGGAAATCTCCAAGATTCGGGATGGAAGATCTTGAAATGCTACCGATGGAAAATCACATTGCGGATTGTAAGATACCAGGAATTAAAGATGCTTTTTATGTATTTGTAAAGGATCCAAAACATGAAGGTTGCTTCTTACCAGTGCTTTATGTTGTTTTGTATGACGGGTATAAGTTTGATGACGTTTTGGAAAATGTACATGCTTGTCTTGAACCACATATGCAACCTATTGAAGTGATAGAACTTCCAGAAAGACCGTTCTTCCACTTTAAGACAAACCGTGTTAGTTTAGCAAACGAGTTCAGCGAACGTTTAAAATAAACTAAGAAAACATACAATTAAGGGGAAATAAATCATGAAAAAATTACATGGTAATGCCAAATTTAGGCAGATGTTTGCTCTCTTCTTGTCTCTTTTGTTGATTATGCTCAGTATGCCGGTTCAAGCACTAGCAGAAGACAGCGATGATCCGAAGGACATTTACACTGAGGTTTTTGATGAAGATGCCAATGGGCCTATCGATGAGGCTATTGAAGAATCAACGACTGAAGAAGAGGGCGAAGAGGACGATCCTGTCATTGAAAATCCCGGCGAAAATGCCAATGATGACGAGGATGATAATAACGAGGAAGATGATGACGAGAAAGATCTAGACGAGAATGAACTACCTGTGATTTCTACTTTCAGTCTTGACACTATCGATATTGACCTCAGTAAAATCAGTGTAAACAGAGCTATCTTAAAATCCTTAATTAAGGATGTAGAGATTGACATGGATGACCCGGTTATTGAGCAATTTGCCGAAGAACTCGATGAGAGTAAACTTATCGAAGGCAATGAGGAAGATTTCAGCACCATGAGGAGAGGAATCATGGCTCTTGCTGAAGATGGCGAGGATTCGCAGACTGGGTTAACCGAAGAAGAAAAAGCCGAGATATTGGGGATGTTCGAGATCTATCTTGAAAACTATGCGGACAGCGCTCCGGTTCTTGGAGTACAGCTACCTTTCTTCCTGAATGAAAACGATGATGAAGAGGACGGATTGGGTGTCCTTGGTGAGATGCTTGTTCTTGCGGGAAATACTGTTGATGAGGTTCGCAGCGGTAAGATGACCTATGATGAGATTTCCGGCATGCTATTGACCTTAATGTTTGGTGATCAGCTTGGTGTTCATTTCTATGGTGATAAAATAGTAGGCCTGAGAAATCAAGCTCTACAAGCCGTTAAAGATTCAGCTGCTGTGACAGAAGCGCAGAAGCTGCTTGTCTTAAACGACTGGCTTGCACCGCAGGTAAACTTCAATATGAGCTATATCATGAATGTAGGTGTACAACCAGGAGAGAACAAACCTATGCAGGCTGAAAATCCTCAGCCTCATAATAATGAGGAAAATGTATACTACTTCTTGCTTGACTATTTTAAAAAGAACATACGGGAGCAGATTAGAGAGCAGGTAGAAAAGGGTTTTGAAGAACATATTAAAGAAGGAATTAGAGAGCAATATCCTTATGAGCAATTCCTAGAAGATGAAGATCTTGCAGGTTTGGATGATGATACAAAGCTTGCAATATATGAAGGTGTTATATCGGATCTAGCGTCGGAGCAACTTCAGAGTGAAGATACTCAAGCCATGATAGAAGATCAGACAAATCAGATTACAGACAGTGAGTCAGCTAATGCTGCAGAACAACTTACTCCTGCTGTTCTCAACTATTGGGAAGGCTCCATATTCGGTACTCTAGGTGAAGGCGAGGCAGTTTGCCTTGGCTATACAAGGGCATATGCTTATCTGGTTCAAGCTATGCATCCAGAGATTTATCTGAAAAGTGGAAATAATCTTGAAACAGCTAGTAACTGGAGATCTTACAAAGATCTTTACTTCGGTAGTAGTAATAATGAAATTAATATTAATAGCGGTTATTTGGTAGATGCAGTACGTATCACATTCGATGCAAATGTTACGATGTACGGTCAAACTCAAGATAATTTCAACTCCGACCACTTCTGGAACGCTGTTCGAGTGGATAACCAATGGTATTACATTGACCCTACTTACAATGACGTTTATGTTGAGGTTATGATACGTGACCGCGTAGAGACAGATGGCAACATGAGCCACCTTTATATGCTCTTGAGCGATCCGACCACTAGAGACCTTTATGATGGTTATTATGCTGAGATTCGCACGCTGTATAAAGATGCCGCTGCAAACAAGGATTATGAGGACAGCTGGATGGTTCGTTCCATTTCTAGAGTATTCTCAGATAACTCGGACTTCTACTATGTTTACAGCTCTCAAGATTTAATAACTCTGTTGGAAGAGTCTCAAAGCGACAATATGGACAGCTCGATGGGCGACTATGAGTACAAGTTGGTACGTCATAAGGCCACAGCAACCGACGCTCCGGACATTGGTGACACTGATTTTGAATCTCTGATTGACTTCAACTATAAAGAAAATGAAGATGATGAAGAAACCTATGCTCGCGTCTGGAATGGCAGTAGAATGGAAAGGGACGACTACTTGACAGCACTCTTTGCTGAGCATGAAGCCATGAATGAGATTTATCCATCCCTTACAATCGCCACTGTGCTTAGAAACAACAAGCTTTATTTTAACCTTTCAAATGTAATTCTTTCTTATGATTTGGGAAGCAATACTTGTACTGTCGAAAAAGAGATGGGCACGATTTCCGCAAGCAGAGATAAGACAGTTGCATTTGGCGGTATGGGCTTCAGCTTTACTGAGGGAGTGGATGAAAGCGCAGATTTTGTTTTTGATAATCATCCGATAGCTGCTATCGCACTTGATAAAGATGGCAATTTCAAAGTTTCTATGGCAACAAACCTTGCTTACATTTCAGGTAAAGACGATGCTGAATATAGTGATAGCCTAAGTGGTATCCGCCAGGGGAACTATACAGAGGACCGTGAAGGTTATTATGGTTATGCATTTGAAGAAACTAACTATAATCTTGCCTACAACACTTATTCTACTGATGGCTATGAGCAATGGATAAACGAAGAAATCAACGATAACGATGAATTCATGTGGGTTGGGAATGCTGTAAAAAATTACGGTTTCTCTGAACTTGCTTCGGGCGTATCCACAAAAGGAAAAGAGTTTGTAGGCGTGCTTTGTAAGGACGGAGAACACACCTACGTTAAGAACGATGAAGTTTACTTTACCAAAGATGATAACGGCCAATGGAATACAGGCCCAGCCTATGTTTGTGTAACATGTGGACATTCTATATTTGAACCGACTAAACCATCTTCTATGATGGAGTCGATGTATCCTGAGGCAACTGAGAACTACGAAGAAAAGCTTGCTGCTTACAACACAGCAAAAGAGACTCACAAAAAAAGTTATGAGTTTGGTGGAGCTGACTGGGCAGAAGATTATAGCTCTGTTACTTTCACTACTCTAGATTGTAAGTATTCCTTTGATGATTATTATATAGATGCCCTTTACGATTCAGAGTCGGTTGAGCTGGCTAGTCCAAAAGTAATTCATAAAATTACAAAAAGTGAAAGTGAAGATGGCACTACTACCTACATTGCTGATAGCAGTGTAATCGAGGACTACTCCGATTATGAGTATTATGCAGAAGTTACAGTTGATGAAGATGGAAATACCGTTGAAGACGGGAAATACCTAGTTAACATTGTTAATGGTGGTGAAGGAGTCATAGGTAATAACCGTTATGAAGAGGGAGCCGAGGTTACAATTACTGTAGGTACAAAAAATGGCCCCACTTTCAAAGAATGGGTTTCCGATGATATAGTCATCGAAGAAGCAAGCGAAGAGACTATCACCTTTACTATGCCAGATAAAAATGTTACTGTAACAGCTACCTGGATAGGGGAGACTCTTACTTCAGGTGTGAGTCTGAATAAGAAAGATCTTGCTTTAGTGGTAGGAGATACAGACACTTTATCAGCAACTGTATTACCTGAGAATGCCACAAACAAAAGTGTTACTTGGGCGAGCACTAATAACGACGTTGCAACAGTTGATGCTAATGGTAAAGTAACTGCAGTGGCTAACGGAACAGCTACTATCATAGTCACTACTTCTGATAGTGGAAAGACTGATGAAGCCACAGTAGTCGTTTCAGATAAGATTATTACTGGATGGAACGAGGTAGATGGTACTTGGTACTATTACAATAATAAAGGTGAAAAGCTTACTGGTTGGGTAAGATCAGGCGGCAAATGGTACTTCCTTGATAAAGAAACAGGTGCCATGCAAACAGGATGGGTTCGTGATGGTGGCAAGTGGTACTATCTAGATAAAGATGGTGCTATGCAAACAGGATGGATTCGTGATGGTGGCAAATGGTACCTGCTAAGTGATAGCGGAGCTATGAGAGTTGGCTGGGTACAATCCGATGGCAAATGGTATTACTTGAGTACTAGTAATGGAGCTATGCGGGTTGGTTGGCTAAAATTTGAGAACAAATGGTACTACTTGAGTACCAGTAATGGAGCTATGCGAGTTGGCTGGTTGAAACTTGATAGCGAATGGTATTACTTGAGTACTAGCAACGGATCAATGTATACAGGCTGGCACAAGATTAATAACAAGTGGTACTATTTTGATACAAAGTCAGGGCATATGTATTCTAACACTATGACTCCAGATGGATATCTAGTAGATAAGAATGGCGTCTGGCATGGCTAAATAGTAGTAGAGATGGGGATAGCATTCTGTTATCCCCTTTTTTTGACTCAATGTCAAATAGTGCTTGTAGATAAGAAAACATCCAGCCTGGCCATAGACCATCTGGATGTTTTTAATTGGGGTGTCCTTGAATTGATGCTTACCATCTGCCAATCTATAGACAAAGGTAGATTAATTCTTAGTCGATCATACCTCCATCAACAGTATACTGGGATCCTGTTACAAAGCTACTCTCATCGCTTGCTAAAAATAATACTACATTAGCAATTTCTATTGGCTCTGCATATCTTCCCATAGGAACAGCATCTTCAAAGGCTTTTCTAGCAGCCTCTGCATCCTGAGGATTAATCAATTTCTCAATTGATTCCATCATCCTAGTATTAACTGGAGCTGGGTGAATTGAGTTAACTCTAATATTCTCTTTGGCCAGCTCTAGAGAAGCCGTTTTGGTTAGACCTGCAACAGCATGCTTGGATGCAACGTAGGGAGATAAACCGGGTGATCCAATCAACCCCGCCACACTAGAGGTATTAATAATACTACCATTCCCTTGTTTTTGCATTACTGGGATTACATATTTCATGCCAAGGAAAACTCCGGTGACATTGATATCAATAACTCTTTGATAATCTTCAAGACTTTGATCAACTAGATTATTAATTTTGCCTTCTATTCCAGCATTGTTGAAAAAAACATCTATTTTGCCAAAAGTTTCCAAAGTTTTTTCAACATAGCTCTTCACTTCTTCTTCTTTAGAAACATCTGCCTTTAGGGTAAGGATATCGGGAAACCTTTCTTTTAGTTTCTTTAATTTCTCATCATTTGTACCAACCGCTGCAACCTTAGCCCCCTCTTTGAGGAATAACTCAAGGGTTGCCTCGCCAATTCCGCCAGTTCCTCCGGTAATCAACGCAACTTTTCCTTCAAGTCTTTTTGTCATAACTAACCTCCTTATAAGGCTCGAGTTTATGTTGATATTAAGCTTCTACCCCTGATTTTGTGCTTAATTCATTATCTACAATAAGTACTATATTCTTGATAGATAATCCTTAAAAATTTTTACAAAAAATATCTTTAGGAAAAAGAATCTTAAAAAGCATTATTGCTTCCTTATTAATAACTCCTAGGCCTCATCTATAGAGGCAACACATTATCAGACAAAATATCTAACTACATCTCGGACCTAAACCCAGGCTTTTGACGAATTCATAAGGCTGATATAAGAAAAGAATTTTTGCATACTTGCTATACCACAGAAATCCAAAATACAGGTAAAAATCTTGTCCTAATCTCTTCTCTAATTCTAATGGCGCTCTTGAATTGATGATTACATATGTTGGCGCCAAGACTTGCTGGTTGGGGCTGAATTATTACCATCTTAGAAATAAAAAGGATATGCTACACTCCTAAGATATAGTGTGCAGCATATCCATTTATTCCTTATTTACCAGTAAATGTACTCTTATTAAGCTCTAATTAACAAGTCGGCCATGGCTGTCAAATTCATATTCGTAGCCATCTATTTCATAAAATCCATCTTTTAGCATGGCACCTGAATCATCCATATAGTACATTTCATCATCAAGATAAATCCAGCCAGTAAGCATGTGACCATTTACTTCGTCTAAATAGTAGGTTTCATCACCAACAATGATCCAGCCAGTTAGCATATGGCCGTTTACACTGTCTAAATAGTACCAGCTACCATTGGCCTTAACCCAGCCTGTTCTCATAGTCCCGGATTCATTGAAGTAATAATACTCATCATCTATCAGCTGCCAGCCTATTTTCATAGAACCCTGGGTTCTGTCAAGGAAGTACCAGTCACCATTGTATTGTAGCCATCCTGTTTTCATGACGCCGTTAGTATTTAGGTAGTACCAAGCCCCATTTATATTTTTCCAACCAGTTATCATGTGGCCGTTTGATGTGTCTAAGTAGTACCATGCGTTACTGGATTTTAGCCAGCCAGTTCTCATGTAGCCAACGGGATCTAGATAATACCATCTGTTATCGATGTTTTGCCAACCGGTTTGCATACTACCATCGGTCCTATCCAGGAAGTACCAAGCATTCTTATAATTTATCCAGCCAGTTCTCATATAACCATTTTGGGTGTCGAAGAAATACCACTTATCATTAATATACTGCCAGCCGACCTGTTTTTTCCCATCCTTGTAGTAATATGTATCACCATTTTCAGTTATTAAACCGTTCTTGTTTATATCTACTACATTAGAATTTTTTGTTTTGTTATAGTTATAAAGGATGAAATCCTTATCATAGTGGTTGAGTAGATTGGTTAGATAATCATAGGTCATAAAGCTAATAAAGGGATCAGGAGATGAATCATCACCACCAAACTGTACTGTAAAGATACCTTCTCCATTAGATCCCAGATAGACTAGGGAGTGATAGGGATCAACCCTAATGTGCTCACCCGATTGGGCGTTGCTTTCTAGAAAGTCTATTAGGCTCAGTTTTGAATAGACACCTCCATTTCTTTCTAACTTTAGTGAATCATAGCTAAAGTCATTGGAGTTGTAAATAGTTTGAGAAACAAACTGAGCATAGTGAAAGCAACCTCGACCACCCCAAATGAGTTTTGTAGTGTACTTGTTGTCTTGGCCGACGTCAGAACCACTTGATTGATTGGTAACGCGGACGTATTTGTCTGTATTGTTGATGAAATGATTGATATAAGCTTCAACCTTACTTGCAGAAGTGGCACTGTCAAAGCTTTGAAAGCCAATAAGGCTTAATATTTCGTCTTTGGATACATCTGTAGTGCTATAGTATCTATTATAATTCTCTGCGAAAGCTTGCCCAGGAAGTGAAACTAGGGCAACTAGTATTAGGGCTAGTATAATTAAACCAACCTTATTTTTAAAATTCATTCTTTACTCCTTTTGTATTAGAATTGATTTTTGTAAATTATACCATAGAGTAATTTTGTGTACAAACCTACAAAAAGGGAANNAAAAGGGAATGCTTTCTGGTAGAATATTTCTCTTGCCAGTATAAAGGGGAGAAAATCATTAAAACAATAGGCTATGAAAAACTTTAAATCCCTTACTTAGTGGTGTTGAATTTAGGGAAAGAAATACTGGGTTGGCTTCAGGTAGTAAAATTATAACTGCTGGTGTAACTATTGAAATTAGGGGTAAAAGGAGTTTTGTTTATAATAAGAAATGGAGCAGTACGTCATTCAAGTCGTGATTTGTCTGTAAGGATAATTCTAGCATTCAGCTTTCATGTGGCTATATGATTCCTGGAAGAAGAGCTCCCTATGACTGGGGCCTTCCTACTATCAAATGTTAAGAAAATAGAACTTACTTTTAGGGAATAAAAAAAGATATGAGTGACTAGATTAAGGGAATCCACTTAGGCTTTATGTGTGGGAATTTTAATGCATATTTGGACCTTGGCATGCTACAATAGCAAGGAAAGGAAGGTTTCTATGGGAAGAATAGGAAACATAGTTAATAGAAAAGCCAAGCAGGATGCCAAAAAGGCAGGTCTTTTTACAAAGCTTGGCAGATATATAATGGTGGCAGCCAGGGAAGGTGGCTCTGATCCTGACTATAACTCAGCTCTTATGGGAGCCATAGAAAAGGCCAAGGCTGCAAATATGCCCCTTGAGAACATTGAAAGGGCAATTAAAAAGGGAGCTGGAGAGCTGGAAGGCCAGGTCTTTACCGAGGTCCACTATGAGGGCTATGGCCCGGGTGGTGTGGCAGTTCTAGTAGAGTGTCTAACTGATAACTTAAACAGGACTGCTGGAGATGTGAGAAGTTACTTCACTAAAGTGGGGGGAAACCTAGGCAGTCACGGCTGCGTTTCCTACCTTTTTGACCACTTGGGAGTCCTGGTTGTTGATAGAGATGCCACCATGGATGAGGATCAACTGATGATGGAGGCTCTAGATGTTGGGGCAGATGACTTTGCCTCAGAAGAGGACCATTTTGAAATTTATACATCTGTAGCAGATTTTGGAGCTGTTAGGGATGGCCTTAAGGAGCTGGGCTATGAATTTTCCATGGCAGAGCTCAGGTATTTGCCTCAGACTACAGCGAGTTTAACTGGCGATGATATTAAGAAGATGGAAAAGCTCCTTGATCTACTAGAAGACAACGATGATGTGCAAAATGTTTTTACCAATTGGGAGGGGGCCTAGATGAAGTGGATTTTCTCTGTTGATGATAATTGGCATATTGGGCTTAATGATTGTCTACTAGTTAGGATAGAAGCTGACCTTGAGAGATTTAAAGAAATTACTATGGGTCAGATTATGCTTATGGGTAGGAGGACCTATATGTCCCTGAGGGATGGAGAGCCCCTGCCTGGAAGGATCCATATTGTATTGTCTAAAAATGGTGAAATAGATAAACCCGGGGTATATGTAGTTTGCAGTAAGGAAGAAGCCTTGGAAAAGATAGCTGAGCTTCAGATGGAAGAAGAAAGAGAGGTCTTTGTCATTGGTGGAGGCCAGGTTGCCAGGCTTTTTTTAGAGGAGACCACTGAAGCCTATATAACCCATGTTATGGCCAGCTTTATGGCTGATACCAGCCTGCCTGACCTAGAGGAGGAGGGCTTTTACCTGTTTTCTAAGAGTCCTGTATATGAGGATGAATTTAAATACTATTTTGGTCATTATAAGAGAAAGGAAAGTTTAATGGATAGGACCTGGGATTTAGAGAAGATTTATAAAAGTGATGAGGAATATTTAGAGGAATTTGAGGCCCTTATGGATAGGGCAGAGAAGCTAAAATCCTATGAAGGTAGGCTTCTAGAAAGTCCAGCCAGCCTTTTAGAGGGACTGAGGTTTAGAGAAGAAATATTCAGGCGTTTTACAAAGCTGGCAGTTTATGTCCACCTTAAACACGACAGTGATACCAGGGAAAGTAAGTATCAGAACTATTCTTCTCAGATTCAGGGAAGTTCTGCAAAGCTGGGAGCCATGTCAGCCTTCTACGATACAGAGATACTAGCTGCCGATTGGGAGCTTATAGAAAAATATATGGTGGAGAATGAGGATCTAAGACACTATCACCAGTATCTAGATAGGATGTTTAGAAATAAGGACCACATCCTCTCTAAAAAGGAGGAAGAACTCCTGGCTAGTTTTTCCGAGGCTCTTTCAGCTCCCTCCACTATCTTCGGTTACCTGGACAATGCAGATATGACCTTTCCCTCAGTAAAGAATGAGGATGGTGAGGAGACTGAATTAACCCAGGGCAACTTTATCATCTTTATGGAGAGTGATGATAGAGAGGTAAGAAAGGCGGCCTATGAGGCCTTTTACAGTTCTTATAAGAACCACAAAAACACCTTGGCCTCAACTCTTTATAACCATGTAAAAGCTTCTACTATTGAAGCTAAACTCAGAGGTTTTAGCTCTGCTAGAGAGGCCCAACTCCATGGGACTACAATTCCTGTGGAGGTCTATGACTCTCTTATAGAGTCTGTTCACGGAGCCCTGCCAGCCATGGCTAAGTATCTGGATCTTAGGAAGAAGTACCTTGAAGTTGACCAGCTTCATTTCTATGACATCTATGCTCCCTTGGTTGGAGAGCTTGATTATAAGGTAACCTATGAAGAGGCAGGAGAGATCATTAAAAAAGCCCTGGCTCCTATGGGAGAAGACTATGTAGAAGTAGTTGATAAGGCGCTAAATGAAAGATGGATAGATGTGGATGAAAGGCCAGGAAAGAGAAGCGGAGCCTACTCTTCTGGTTGCTATGATACAGTGCCCTACATGCTACTAAACTATCAGGACAATGTTTCCAATCTTTTCACCCTAGCCCATGAGATGGGCCACTCCCTCCATAGCTACCATTCAGCCAAGTATCAGGACTACACCTACTCAGGCTATGGAATCTTTTTAGCAGAAATCGCCTCTACCTTTAATGAGGCCCTCCTAAATGACTATCTCTTAAAGACCGAGGAGGATCCTAAAAAGAGGCTCTATATAATAAACAATTACCTAGAGACCTTCAAAGGAACCCTTTTTAGACAGACCATGTTTGCCGAGTTTGAGAGGGATATCTATGCCAGAGTAGAAGAGGGCCAGGGCCTTACTTCAGAGGATCTAAGTAGGATCTATGGTGAGCTTAATGAAAAGTACTTTGCTGGTAAGGTGGTGGTGGATGAGAACATCTCCCATGAGTGGAGCAGGATTCCCCATTTCTACTACGATTTTTATGTCTACCAGTATGCCACTGGCATAAGTGCTGCAGTCACCTTTGCTAAGAGGGTCTTGGACGGCCAGGAAGGTGCTTTAGAGGGTTATAAGGGCTTCCTATCAAGTGGTAGCAGTGATTACCCTGTTGAAATCCTTAAGAAGGCCGGCCTTGATATGACATCTCCTAGGGTAGTTGATGAAGCTCTAGAGGTCTTTAGTGAACTAGTAGATGAATTTGAAAAATTAATGGAGAGTTAATGAACAAGTATCTTTTAACTATCTTTTTTTCCATGCTGCCCATAAGTGAAGTAAGAGGAGGCATACCCTTTGCCATGAGCCAGGGTATTGCCTTTCCTCTGTCCTTTTTCCTGCCTATGATCTCCAACATGATCATAGTTCCCCCCCTTCTTTTCATGGTGGAGCCTCTTTTTAGGTTCTTAAGAAGGCACCATGTTTTTGAGAAGCTAATTTCAGCCTATGAGAAGCGGGCCAGTGAAAAAATTGAGAAGCATTTAAAGTTTAAGAAGTGGGCCTTATTTATCTTTGTAGGGATTCCCCTTCCAACCACTGGAGTCTATACTGCAGTGGTTGCTTCAATCCTGGCAGGAGTCAAGGCCAGGGAGGCCATGCTACCCCTTATCTTTGGGGTTTTGGTTTCAGCCAGTCTAACCTATATGGCTGCCCATGGACTCCTTGGAGTCTTTAACTTAATCTTTACAAAGTTCTAGGTGAGATGCTATCCTGGAACTTTTTTTATTGACTCTAAAACATAAGTCTTTGTGGAGATGAAGTGTTAAAGTCAACTATTATAGACAAAACAGCCCTATTTGTATATAATAGTAGACATAAAGGAGGGACGCCGTGAAAAGGATTCCACAGCTTATGCCAAGAACACAGACAATTTTATCTCAAATGGGTGAGCAGATTAAGCTGGCTAGACTAAGGCGAAATACATCAGCCAAGCTAGTAGCTGAGAGGGCTGGTATTAGCCGTCAAACTTTAGTGGAAATTGAAAAGGGCTCTCCTAGAGTAGCCATGGGCTACTATGCTGCAGTATTACAGGCACTGGGCAACATGGACTCAGATTTACTCTTAGTTGCAAAGGATGATGAACTTGGAAGAAAGCTCCAAGACCTAGGACTTACCACAGGAAAGAGGGCCAGTAGGGGGTAGTGAAAGGATGATAAATTCAGAAAAAAGTATATTTGTCTATGAAAATTGGAGTGCCCCTCTTCCAAGGCTCATGGGGACTTTACACTTCGACTCCATAAGGGGTGAGGACTTATTTTTATTTGAGTATTCCCAGAGTTTTTTGGAGAGATTTCGTGAGGGCTATACACTAGATCCTGATTTATCTTTCTATAATGGGCGCCATTACCCCAGCAAAAGTAAAAAGCTTTTTGGGATTTTTTTGATTCTAGCCCTGATAGATGGGGAAGGCGACTTATGCAGCGAAGGGAAGCCCTTGAAGCAAGTGGTGAAGGAAGAAAACCTAGAAGGCTAAGTGAGCTTGACTATCTACTTGGTGTTTTTGATAAGGCCAGGATGGGGGCTCTTAGATTTAGTTTAAAGTAAGATGGAAACTATCTATCTAATAATAAAAGCTATGCCACACCCCCCTGGCTTCAGCTCAGGGCTCTAGAAGCTGCCTCTATAGGTTTTGAAACAGAAGAGGGTAGACTTAATGAAGACTGGCTTAACTTACTTCTTGCACCTGGCTCATCACCTGGAGGAGCCAGGCCTAAGGCTTCGGTCCAGGCTCCAGGTGGAACTCTATGGATAGCAAAGTTTCCATCTAGGCATGATGATTATAATAGTGGTGCCTGGGAAAAAGTTGTCCATGAACTCGCCAGGCTTTGTCTTTTGGACGTGCCTAGTTCAAAGCTAGAAACTTTTTCAGACTTTGGCAGTACTTTTTTAGTAAAGCGATTTGACCGAGATGGAAAAAGAAGGATACATTTTTCTTCAGCTATGAGCCTTCTTAGTAAAGAAGATGGAGTAGCTGCTGGAGATGGGGCAAGTTACTTAGATATAGCAGAATTTATTCGTAGCTATGGCTCAAGTCCCAAAAATGATTTAAAGGAGCTGTGGAGAAGGATAGTCTTTAGCATGGCAGTCTCAAATACCGATGATCATCTCAGAAATCATGGCTTTATTCTGGCTTCTGATGGATGGAGACTATCACCCTTATTTGATGTAAATCCAGTACCCTATGGTAAAGACCTATCTTTAAACGTCAGCCAGTTTGATAATCAAATTGATTTAAATCTAGCCCTAGAGGTAGCCAGTTACTTTCTAATGGATAAGCTTAAGGCGGAAGAGTCCCTTGTTAAGATAATCGATTTAGTGGCAGAAAACTGGGTCAGGCTGGCAAAGAGCTGTGGTCTTTCAAGTCAAGCTATTGATTACATGTCACCTGCTTTCTCGCTTAGGTATTAGATAGATACACTGGTAAGTTTTTCTTATCTTGATTTCAGTGTTTTTATTTACTTAGGCCAAGAGTTTATATCTCCATGAAAACAGTAGATAGAGGAGAAATATTTTCTTAACGTATTTCAAAGATCTAGAAATGAGGGTAAATAAGTACCTAACTATCCTTGACCACTGCTTGGTCTTATTGTTATATAGGTTCAGCCTAGCAGGTCTAGGCGGAAATTTAAAGGCTGGGGTTATTTTAGTGTCATCCTGTAGATGATAGACTCATGTACAACGCCGGTCTGGTGGTTTTTAAAACTTCCTCTTTCAGCTGGTCTGAGTCCACATTTTTTCATGACCCGGTTTGCTGCTAGATTGTCTCTAGCAACAGTGCAATAAAATTCTCTAACTCCCAGTGAGTAGGCTAGTTCAATCATAGCCTCAGCCAATTCAGTGGCATAGCCCCTTCCCCAGAGATCCTTAACCACATCAAATCCAAAGCCCCAGCATCCCTTTGGACCCTCTTTTCCCAGGCTGCAGGTTCCCAGGGGACTATTTGTCTTTTTGTCATAGGCTATAAAGGGATACTCATCCTCCCACTCATCTATGTCAGAGATTATTTCTCTCAGTTCATCCGCATTTTTGAAGGGGGGATTATTCAAGTACTCACCAACTTGGGGGTCTCCCCAGAGACTGGCTGCAAAGTCACAGTCCTCTAGGGTCATACTCCTTAGAACCATCCGCTTAGTTATTAGGTCCTGGGTTTTCATTATAGTCTCCTTGGTTTTATCTTTATTCTTAACTAGTCAGAAATAGAAAGAATCTGGCTTCTCTGCTTCTATGCCTATGAGTTTGGAGAGGCCCTAGTGGCCTTTTCAAAACTTCAGAATTTAGTTTTCCTGGATTCTAGCTTAGTTAATCTTTTTGTCTTTCTCTAGGATTCTATCACCTCAAACTTAAGAGTGAGGGAGTTAGTTATAGTATGGAAAGGCCAATACTTATAGGATTATTTAGAATGATTTGAGAAAATACTAAGAAATAAATATTAAACTGAGTATAGCACAGTAAATTGAAAAGTATAAAGTGAGGTTTTGATGCTTTATTCCTAATAAAACTCAACAAAGTTTCTCTATCACCCAAAAATATAAATTCCAGCATGTTTGTTATAAATGCTTGATTTTCTCTAGATAATCGATTATAATTCGATTAAACGGAGGAAATATGATAAAAACAACAGCCATTTTAGTAGAAGAACTCAAAAACTATAAGGCTCCCAATGACAAAATAAGAAATATGGTAAAGAATAAGGAGTTGTTTCCTATTGTCAGAGGTTTGTATGAAACCGATGGGAATACTTCTGGCTACTTGCTTGCTTCAAGCATTTACAACCCATCATATTTGTCTTTTGATTTTGCATTGTCCTTTTATGGCTTGATACCTGAAGCTGTTTATACCTTTACTTCAGCAACTTTTAAGAAAAACAGAAGAAGAAAATTTACTACCCCTTTTGGTACTTTTTTATATAGAGATATTCCTGAAACTGTTTATCCCTTAGGTATTCGAATAATGCAGGAAGGTAATTATTCTTATTTGATTGCAGATGCAGAAAAGGCAATTTGTGACAAGTTATATACTCTATCTCCAGCTTTTAATATAAAAGAATTAGAGTATATACTATTCAATGATTTGCGTATAGAAGAAGATGAATTCTATAAGTTGGACAAGGAAAAAATGAGTAGGTTTGCAAAGTTATTTAGGTCAACTAATTTAGACCTCTTAGTAAAGTTACTAAGGAGAAAAAACAATGACTATAATAGATCAGATGCTAGAGCAATATGAATTAAAGACAAGATATGATAGAAAAAACGCGATCAAAGAAGTTATTCAAGAAATTGCTTTATATGGTTTAGCTCAAGCTGATTTTTTTAAAGAAGCAGCTTTTTATGGTGGTACTGCTTTGAGGATATTTCATGGACTAGATCGTTTCTCTGAAGATTTGGATTTCTCCTTAATTACTAAAAATGAAGACTTCGATTTATCAATTTATTTACCCCTTGTAGAAAAAGCACTAAAGTCATTTGGTGTTGCAGTTGAAATTGTGGAAAAAGAAAAAACTATTGAAACAGATATAAAATCAGCCTTTCTAAAAGGCAATACTAGAGAACAATTTTTAATTTTCTATGGTGAAACTGATTTTTCTGGGATACATAGCAATGAGAAAATTACAATAAAATTTGAGCTTGACGTTAATCCCCCTAAATACGCTGAATTTGAACACCAATATCGATTGCTCCCTAGTCCTTATGAAATTAAATTATACAAACCATCTTCCTTGTTTGCTGGCAAGATACACGCACTTTTATGTAGAGCATGGAAAAATAGGATAAAAGGTAGAGACTTGTACGATTATGTTTTCTATCTTTCTAAGGGTATACCTGTAAATTTAAAACATTTGAGAGAGCGTTTTATTGAAACTGAGTTTTTAACAGCTCAAGATGGACTAACTATAGACCTTTTAAAGATAATGCTAAAAGACCATTTTGATCCTATTGACTTCAATAAAGCTAAAGAAGATGTCTTACCATTTATTAAAGAAACCTCAAAATTGGATATTTGGAGTGCTGATTTTTTCAAACAGATCACAGACAATTTACTAGATGATTAAATCTAGTGTAGTGAAAATTTTTAAACTACTTTTTTCAATAAATTAGACATAGGTGGAGTTTGTAGGGTTAGAGATTAGATAAGGCAGAAGATTAGTTAACACCTGTGGGGCCAATCCGACTGAGCTTAATGGCAGAATATTGGATTACATAATAAAGAAGCATTAGATAAGTCCCAACTTGGTGTACTTGAGCCCATGGCTTATCAGCCCATTTTTTTCATTTTATTTGTGATTAATAGGATGGGGATTATTTACAAAGATGTA
>LFTD01000046.1:26302-30187 GCA_001512625.1 Clostridiales bacterium DTU036
GATGGAGCAGAGGCCGACCTAGATCTAGGTCACTATGAGCGCTTCACCGATGAGAACCTCAACCGCTACTCCTCTGTTACTTCAGGTAAGGTCTACTGGAATGTGCTTAACACCGAAAGACAGGGGGGTTATGAAGGGGCTACGGTTCAGGTAATTCCTCATATTACTGATGAGATAAAAAGAAGGGTCTACATCCTAGGTGAGAATAATGATGTGGTCATCACTGAAATTGGTGGGACCGTGGGAGATATCGAGTCCCTGCCCTTCCTAGAAGCCATAAGACAGCTTAAATACGAGATGCCAGGGGAAGACATACTCTATGTACATATGACCCTGATTCCCTATTTACAGGCTGCTGGCGAGCTTAAGACCAAGCCTACCCAGCACTCTGTAAAAGAGCTTCAAAGCCAGGGTATCCAGCCCCATATAATCATCTGCAGGAGTCCCCAGGCCCTGAGCCAGGAGGTCAAGGACAAGATCGGCCTCTTTTGCAACATTCCTTCAGATAATGTTTTCCACAACCTGGATGCCGAGAGCATCTATGAGATTCCTCTCTACCTAGAAGCCGATGGCCTAGCAGAAAAGGCCTGTGAGATTCTTAATCTCCCAAGCCCTGAGCCCGACCTAGATGAGTGGAGGGCCATGGTTGAAAAGGACCTGGCTAGAAGTGAGAAACTAAAGATTGCCTTAGTGGGCAAGTATGTAGAATTAAAAGACGCCTACATCTCAGCTTGCGAAGCCATGGAGCATGTGGGAATAGAGCTGGGTATTAGGCCAGAGATCAAGTGGATCAATGCTGAAGAGCTAAATGAAGCCAACAGCCAGGAGCTCCTAGGTGATGTACACGGACTAATCCTACCCAGTGGCTTTGGCAGTAGGGGTCTTGATGGCATGATAGAGGCCTGTAGGTATGCCAGGGAAAGTAAACTTCCCTTCTTTGGCATAGGTTTTGGCATGCAGGCAGCAGGCCTTGAGTTTGCTAGGCATATCCTAGGTTATGAGGATGCCAATTCAACAGAGTTTGACCCAGGAACCTCTTTTCCAGTTATTGATATAGACCCCCATGACAAGTCAATGCGACTGGGTGCTCAAAAGGTTGTCTTTAATGAAAACAGTAAATTTAGGCAGCTCTACGGAACAGACACAGCCATGGAGCGCCATAGACACAGGTATGATTTTTGCGCTAGGGATGCCAGGCTCTTTGAAGAAAAGGGCATGCTATTTAGCGGTCTTTCAGAAGATCTTGAAAGGGTAGAAACCCTGGAAATCCCGGACCATCCCTTCTATCTAGCCTGCCAGTACCATCCAGAGTTTAAGTCAAGACCCACCAAGCCCCATCCTCTCTTTAGGGCCTTTATAAAGGCAGCCTTGGAGCATAGGTAGGAATTATTAGCCCCCATCAAAAGCTTTTCCCCTTGATAGGGGTTTCTAAATTAGGCCTGGAATTTCAAGTCTAGACCCTGTCCTAGATAGCTAAGGATTCATGAGAATCAGATAGGCATCTGTCAGGACTACTGACTAGGCCGATGAAGAAGCATAGTCCTAAGATGATAGAGGCCCCCATTGTTTACAGAGGCCTCTTTTTAAGTGCGAAGACAACGATTTGCAAAAAGAGCTTTAAGTTAGGTCCATCTATTCTAGGTCTTCTAGGAAGATGGCCTGCCTTTCACTGCTATTTCCTTCTATATCTTGGAAGCCAAGCTTAAAAACTTCAGGGCTTCTAATAGATTTAATAGTAAGACTTTTACTTGCTGTATCATAAACACTGGTGTAGAAGGTATGGGTAAGCTCACTATAGCTGTCGGTTTTAATAAAGCCCTTGGGTAGAGTCATGGTTCCAAGTATGGTGTAGATATTGGCCAGGGCCTGGCCATAGGTTTTTGATGGTTCATTCATCCTGGTCAGGTAGAAGGCCTTGATAAATCTAGACACCGGATCATAGCCCCCAGGCAGGTTTTTGGCTGAGTTAAAGGCCTTAAGGTTATCTGGGTCCATTATTTTTTCTAGCCTTCTGACATGGGAGCCAAGAGCTGGTGAGTTTGTCATAACATCATAGGGATTTTCCTTGGCCAGGAGTTTCTTATCACTGGGCTCGATTACTATGGACCTCTTACTTGGGTCAGTAAACATATAGTGGAAGACCGGGTTTAGAACCTTTTCATTTTTATGATTTCTTGTGGACAAATGAATATTAGGTAGGTCTTCAAGAAGTTCATCTAGGGATTTGTAGTTTGAAAGGGCGTAGCTTAAGTAGTCCAGACTAGACAGGTTGGTCCTTCCCTTTTCTACTTGATTTGAGTAGAGATTAAAGCCTCCATAGTCATTGGTTACCCCTATTAGCCCATGCTCATTAACCCCGTCTTTTATGGGGTTTCTATCGTTAAAACAGACTCCCAGGACCTTGTACTTACCATGGAGGTCTTGGCCAAAGAGGTCTTGGCTAAACTTATAGCCCCTTGGGTAGTAGAGGATGTTGTAGTTTAAAGGGGGCTCCAGATCCATGGTTCTGCCTAGGACTGCCCCTCCATCATAATCAATTTTTATTGCTGTGCACATTTACTGCTCCTTATTTGCTGAAAAAATCCTTTTGAAGGTCCACGCTCAAAATGGACCAGATTTTAGTCTATCTTTATCATTCTACCCATCTTTAGATTAGTTTTAAAGTTTATAGGCCATTTGTAATAGCCCTGTTTTATCTTGGTATGGAATCCGACTGAAGGATTGAAAGTTATTAGTAAGAATTTGCAGGAGGGCTAATGTTGGGTCGAGAGATCCAGTTGCTCTAGACTTTAGCAGATAAAGGTGAGTGGTAGGGAATTATTATTCTAGACTGGATAATAGGGTATTAGTTTACTTATAAATACAATTCTGTGGGGCTTGAACTAATAGGATGAAAGGAAGGTAGTTTTATGTATAGAATTGGTCAGGGACTAGGAGAAATAAGGAAGATTTTCATTTATTGTCTTCTTATTTTTATAATAATTGGACTTATTTCCACCTTCTACTTTAATGATAAAGAAGAGTTGGTGGCTGAGATTATTTCAAGTTTTTTGGAGGAGAAAGCCGATATATTTATTGAAGATGGGCCCAGCCTGGGCTTAGATGGAAATTTTGAAGAAAACTCCTTTGAGATTTCAGTAAAGGGACTTTTTCTAAACAACCTCAAGGCTTCAGTAATCTCTAACCTTCTAGGTATTATCCCTTTTATCTTTCTACCAGCCCTAGTGCTAATAGTTAATGCTGGCCTAATTGGAACGGTCTTTGCCATGGGTGGGATGGGGATAGGCCTTAGTAACCCTGAGCTCCTCATTGGAGGAATTTTGCCCCATGGCATCTTTGAGATACCAGCTCTACTAATATCCATCTCCATGGGCCTTTACCTCTCCAGCCAGGTCAGTAAAAAACTACTAAGAAGGGACCACCAGCCTATTTTTAAGCTTCTTACTAGGCAGCTCTTTATAACCCTATTTATTGTAGTTCCTCTTTTGCTTTTAGCTGCCTTTATTGAAGCTAGGATAACCCCCATGATCCTATTTAAGCTACTTTAGATATCTATAAAGATAAACATAAAAAAGTAGTTTATATTAAGACGTTTTATATTATCTGAGGTAATTGCGATGTATAGAGGCTTTGAATTTAAAGGCCTAGGTGAGTTGTTAAATACTTTTTCTACCAAAAAGCTCTGATTATACTGGAAAAAGGGTTCTTAAATAGGGTTTTCATAGATATTCCTACCACCTGTGTCACAGGAGAAATAAAACCTTAGTTTTACTTGAAAAATAAAAGAAAACTCGCGTTTCATGGTATAATGCTAGTGAAAGCTAAACAAGTACCCGAAAGGAGTTTTCTCATGAATAGTATACACCAAATTTCAATTTTTGACCA
>LFTD01000110.1:0-15091 GCA_001512625.1 Clostridiales bacterium DTU036
TAAAGTTTTAGAACATGAGTGGTTCTGCGAGGTAAATACCTCTGAGGACCACTCTTTCTTTTTTTTGTAAGAATTAGGGAAGTTGAAGGTGTTGTTCATTGGAAGCAATTCTATAAAGATTTTTTTCTTCTTAAGGGTGATATAATGAAATAAATGTAATCATTACTTCTGAGGAGTATGTTATGAAGAAGCTTTTATTTTTCTTTTTTGTCCTAGTCATTTTTATTTTAGTTTTAACTTTTATGGGTAATGTCCGCCTTCAATTGATTTGTAATAAGTGGTTGGGTGAAAGAGTAACTGGGGGTGGCCTTAATGGCCCCAGCGAATCTTTGCCTGGGTATAAGCCTGTTTTGAATTTTAGGCCACTTGACTTAGCCAGGATTAAGTTAGAAGGTAAAACTCAGAGAGCTCTATGGTGGTACTGGGATGAATTTATTTGTTTTTATGGGCCTAATTTCAAGACCTGGGCCTATGTTTCCAGGGATGGAAGGCGGGGAAGGATATATGATTTATACTTTAATGATTTGAATTCCTATCATTTTAAATTTGTAAAAAGAAAAGATTCTCTTAAGCTTGAAAAAAGGATAGAAAACTATAAATTGAATGTTGATAAGATGAGCTCTAATCCAATTGATTTTTCCCAGGCTAGCGATTTCTTTTTTGAAAGAATGATAACCTATAACTTTGAAAACTTCATTCCGCTGGAGTTAAATGATCATAATAGAGAAGAGTTAAAAGACAAGTATTTTTCCGGAGCTTTAGGATTGGGGCTGGAGAGGAGTAATAAATTCCATTTATATTATGAAGACACCGATAGTTTTTTAGAAGCCTATGAAAGGTATGTCTTTAACTCTTCACTGGAAGAGGGAAGAAGAGAGGAGTTGGCTGGGCAGATTGTCTATGTTCCTTATCATATGGTTTATGATTATGCTAATTCTAGGACCTATATTGAGAATCCCTTAGGGGCCAACCCTAATAGACTAGCAGATATAGACCTACTTACTAATACGGAGCGTTTTGATATTGAACAGGGATTTGCCATGGAGGTTTATCCTGAAGCACCAGCTGCCTTTGATGGTGAGCTTTTGGAAGCCTGGGAATATGAAGAGCTGATACTTATACATATGGCCTATGCAGATGGAGGCCAGGGCTGGTTTCTACTAGAAGAAAATCCAAGAACTGATGGATACAGATACAAGTTTTTTTCCTATTATGATGGGAATTAGGGGGCTAGTATGAAAAGAAAAGGGCTTCTCTTTGTGGTTCTACTACTTATGTTTGGGTGTAAAAATGGTGGTTTCTCTAATAAAGAATTATAGGATAGTCTCTGGCTGGGGACCTGGGTTGAAATGCCGGGCCTTAGTTCCCATAGTATGGATGTATTTGGCTATATTCCTAGCCTGAGATTTATATCTTCTTCCAAGGCTGAGCTTGATCTAGACGGTGAACTCATTAAGCTCACCTACACTAGGAAGAAAAATGAGCTTTTACTAAAGGGTAAGGGTTTTAAGAGCCAGGCCTTCCTTGAAAGGAATTATAAGAATGGAGAGCTTGAATACATCTATCTTGTAGATCTAGAGAACTATGGACTTAACTTTTATAAAGAGAGCAAATTAGAGGAAGATTGGAAGAAAATTTCAGAGGTGGACGAGAAGGAAAATGAAGAAATAGCTAGTCTAAGGTCCAAGATGGGTAGCAGCCTGGACCTAGTAAGCGATTCCTTTGTCTCCTGGCTTATAAAGTATGACTTTGACAAGGCATCTTTGGTGGACCCAGAGGATGACAAGGTAGTAAGTTATGTCCAGGATCTTTCTAAGCTAGGGCTACTGGGACAAGATTGGTCTGTATATTTTGATGGGGATCCAGATATAATCTTAGATGCCTATGAAGACTTCATCTTTAATGCATCCTTTAGTGAAGAGGAGAGAAGGGCTAGGTCAGGCCAGTTGATGCCTGTATCCAAGGGTGTGGTTATAGATGAGATTTTTCCCTTGATTGAGATTAGAAAAGAGTTTTATGATAACAATAATAGAGCTTCCTATTACATAGGGGACTATATTGATGAATCTAGAAGATTTTTTGGGGGCGCCTTTGAATTTGAAATCAAGGAAAAACTAGCTGAGCTGCCCCAGGTGGAAATCTTGGAGGTCTGGAGAAATGATGAGTCCTGCTTTCTTCGTCTGGGTCTAGAAGAAGGGGAGGGCTGGTATATTGTTTATGAAAGCCCTAAGGATTGGCAATCCAGGTATTTTGCTGGTCGTTTCTTTCCCTTTGCTGACTGAACAAAAAGAGTAAATAAGGAGATCGCTTTTACTGGTACAGATGTTTATGGGAAAGTTTTATTGAGGGGACAATAAATAAAGGACTGTATAGCCTATGTTTTTACAACCTAAATAATTATGGTATTTATTTTACAGGGAAGACTATATAGCTGAAGATCTAAAGGAGCTTCAGGCCAGATATAATGAGGATAAGAAAAGGAGAAGGAGAAGGAGGCTGATGGCGAGTTTGAAAGCTACAGGGAAGAAATCTCTCTAATTTATGATAGCTCTACTAAGGATAATAATTTTATCAGAAGCCTTATGAGGGAGGATTTTGGGGATTTTAAAGTCCTAGGCCTTAGTCTGAAAGATGGATAATCGGCTGGTTATTCAGGTAGCTTTTGGAAAAGACCAAGAGGAGGGGTTTGTCTGGTACATGATGGAAGAAGTAGCAGGAGAGGACTTTTTCAAGTATATAAAGGGCTCTTATAGTCCCTTAGATTAAAACCTTTATAAATAGAAAACTATAAGGACTTTTTTTGGCGGCGATTGGAGCAATTTTGCTTCTTTAGAGGGGGAATGCTGTGAAGATAACATTCGTAATTATTATAATTCTTGGCCTTCTTTTTTCTTGCAGCCCAGAGCAAAGTGAGCTGGAGAACTATCTGTTGGCTCATCCCTGGTATGGAATGAATATTGATATGGACGGACTTTATGCTGAAACTCAGGATAGGCTGGGTTATATTCCTAAGCTTACTTTTGAGCCAGGGGGATTATCAACCTTAAGCATGGGTGATGATTCCTATGAATGTAAGTGGAAGATAGACAAAGAGGAGAAGGAAATAATCATTAGAGGCCCTGGAATTGATAGCAGGGTTTTTATTGAAAAGAGTATATCCGAAGGAATCTACAGTTTTTGTTTCCATGATCTTCACAATTACACAATATATTTTTATAAGTAAGACTATCTAGCTGAAAACTCTAAGAAACTTCAGGCCAGTCGTGAGGAGGATGAAAATAAGAAAGAGGAGGTTAGTAGGGAACTAGGAAGTCTCAGGGAAGAAATCTCTCTTATTTATGATATCTCTACTATGGATGATGGTTTTCTCACAAGCCTTTTAAAGGATGATTTTAGGGACTTTGAAGTCCTAGACCTTACTGATGAAAATCGGGAAAAGCTCTTAGACAGATACTTTTCTGATCTTTTAAAGCTAGGCCTTGCTAGAGAAAGCTGGACTAAGGCTTATTATGACATAGACCCCATCCTTGATGGTTATGAAGACTATGTTTTAAATGCCAGCCTTTCGCTGGAGGAAAGGCAAGCTAGGGATGGGGAAGAGGTTTTTATTCATAGAGAGCAGGTGTTAGAGTTTGTTGAACCTAGGATTGAGCTTTTTAGGATAGGTTTTAAGCGGGTTAACAGAGGCGCACACTATGAGAATGTTTATTTTGATGAGGGTCTAGAGGAGATTTCTCAGGATACTAACCGCTATCATGGTGATGGGGACTACCTTATGGAGATTAAAAAGGCGGATCCTCCTATAGCCCATGCTTATTTACTTACCGTCTGGAGGAAGGATAATCAGCTGGTTATCCAGGTGGCTTTTGGAAAAGACCAGGAAGAGGGCTTTGGCTGGTACATGCTAGAGGAAGTACCTGGAGAGGACTTTTATAAGTATATAATGGGCTCCTATAATTCCTATGAATAAGATTTTTCTGGTCAGATGATTCTAAGGGTCTTTTTATATATTAATTTTCAATATTTACTTTAACTAGGAAGTTCTAGGCTATTTCTCTGCATTTTGAGGGGAATGGCCCTTTTATTGGCCTGGAATTATATTACAAAAAGAGAATATATTCATTTGTTGTAAAAAGGCTGAAAAACCTTGACTTTAAAGGCTGTATGCCTTATTATTATCTAGCATGTCCAAATAATGTTGAAGTCGGAGGTTACCCGCCTTCCGGGACATTTTCGATGGAGTAGCTTTCCCCTGAGGAAAGCGCTGGACATAAAGTAATGGGTACACCCGGACGAGTGTACAACTAAAATCAATAGGAGGAAGTAATGAGCCAAGGACAAAAAATCCGTATCAGACTAAAATCATTTGATCACAAGATTCTTGATGCATCAGCAGCAAAGATCGTAGAAACTGCCAAGGGTACCGGGGCAGAGGTAGCAGGACCAATTCCACTACCAACAAGAAAGGAAATCTTTACGATTGTCCGTTCCCCCCACGTTAACAAGGACTCAAGAGAGCAGTTTGAGCTGCGTACCCACAAGAGACTAATCGATATTACCAGTCCTACAAAGAAAACTGTAGACGCTCTTACCAGGCTTGACCTGCCTGCAGGCGTGGATATCGAAATTAAATTATAAAAGATGTTTTAGTATGATTGCACTGCAATCCGCTGTAAAATGAGGAGGAAAAATGTTAGGTCTATTAGGAAAAAAGATTGGGATGACCCAGGTCTTCGATGAAAATGGCAGACAAACTGCAGTAACTGTTATCGAAGCTGGCCCCATCTATGTAACACAAATCAAAACCAAGGAAAAGGATGGCTATAATGCCCTTCAAGTTGCCTTTGGTGAAGAAAAGAAACAGCGTCTCAACAAGCCAGAGCTTGGTCATTTTGAAAAAGCTGGCGTTGAAGCCCTTAAGAAGGTAGTTGAGTTTCCAGTTGAAGATCCAGAAAGCTACGAGCTTGGCCAAGAAATTAAGGTTGATATCTTTAAAGAAGGTCAGTTTATAGATGTGACAGGAACATCAAAGGGTAAGGGAACTGCTGGTATTATTAAACGTCACAACGAGTCACGTGGACCCATGGCCCACGGTTCTAAATTCCATAGGACACCAGGTGCTAGAAGTGCCTCAGCTACTCCAGGTAGAGTTGTTAAGGGACAAAGAGGGCCAGGTCGTATGGGATATGAAAGGGTAACTGTTCAAAAACTTGAAGTTATCCGAGTTGATGCAGATCGTAACCTTCTACTGGTAAAGGGCGGAGTACCCGGACCACGCAAAGGCTTTTTATCAATGAAGCCCTCTGTGAAGGTTTCTAAGTAGAGTAAAGGAGTATTACTGTGGCTATACAAATTTTAAATCAAAAAGGTGAGCAAATAGCTGAAAGAGAGCTTCTACCATCAGTATTTGGCATTGAGCCCAATACCCATGTAATGCATGAAGCTGTAGTTAACTATCTTGCTAATCAACGTCAAGGCTCCTTTGCCAACAAAACCCGTGCTGATGTTCGTGGTGGTGGAAAAAAGCCTTGGAGACAAAAAGGAACAGGCCGAGCTAGACACGGTTCAAGCCGTTCACCTATTTGGGTGGGTGGTGGAGTAACCTTTGCTAAGAAGCCAAGAGATTTTTCTTATACACTTCCAAAGAAAATCCGTCAACTAGCCCTAAAGAGCGCCCTTAGCGCCAAGGCTCAGGATGATAAAATCATATTGGTTGATGAGCTTAAATTAGAAGCTCCCTCAACCAAGGCTATGATAGAAGTTCTTAAAAATCTTAATGTAAATGAAAAAACACTAGTTGTTTTAGAAAACAATGACAGGGCAGTGGTTCGTTCAATTTCTAACCTACCAAGGGTAGAGAGCATCTCAGTCAATAATATTAACACCTATACAGTGCTAAATTATGACAAGGTAATCTTCACTGTAGCCGCCCTGGATAAACTAGAGGAGGTATATAAATAATGACAGCCTATGATATTATTTTAGCTCCAATCGTATCTGAAAATAGCTTGATGCTAACCTCCGAAAAGAAATACACTTTCAGGGTACATCCAAAGGCAAACAAGTATCAGATTAAGGATGCAGTTGAAGAAATTTTCAACGTCAAGGTCACAGCTGTTAACACCATGCATGTTAATGGCAAGCCAAAAAGACAGGGACGTCATGAAGGAACTACAAGGAACTGGAAAAAGGCCATAGTTACCCTTTCTCCAGACAGCAAAGAAATAGAATTCTTTGAGGGTATCTAGAGAGGAGTAAACCATGGCAGTAAAAAGCTATAAACCTACTTCCGCAGGTATGCGTCATCGTATTGTTCCTAGCTTTGAAGAGTTAACAACTTCAAAGCCTGAGAAGAGTCTACTAGCTCCTATTAAGAGCACAGCCGGTAGAAACGATCATGGCCATATGACAGTTGGTCAACGCGGTGGTGGTAATCGAAGAAAATATAGAATTATCGACTTTAAAAGAAATAAGGATAATATCCCAGCTAAGGTAGCTTCCATTGAATATGATCCAAATAGAACCTGCTACATTGCCCTTCTTCATTATAATGATGGAGAAAAGCGTTATATCCTAGCTCCCAATAACCTAAAAGTAGGGGACGTTGTAGAGTCAGGCGAAGAAGCAGATATCAAGATTGGAAATGCACTTCCTTTAAGAAGTATTCCACTGGGAACTCATATCCACAACATTGAAATGAAGCCAGGCAAGGGTGGACAGCTAGTGCGTTCAGCCGGTGCCTATGCCCAGCTAATGGCTAAAGAAGGCAAGTATGCTCAAATAAGACTCCCTTCAGGTGAAGTTCGTTTAATCCATCTTGAGTGTAGAGCAACAGTTGGCCAAGTAGGTAACCTAGAACATGAGAATATCAACTATGGTAAGGCTGGTATTCGTCGCCATCTAGGCTTTAGACCCAATGTAAGAGGTTCTGCTAAGAACCCAGTGGATCACCCCCACGGTGGTGGTGAAGGTAAGGCTCCTATCGGAAGACCTTCTCCTGTTACTCCTTGGGGTAAGCCTACTCTGGGATACAAAACTAGAAAGAAAAATAAACCTTCTGACAAGTATATTGTTAGGAAGCGTACTAAGTAATTGAGAGGAGATATCCGTGAGTAGATCTATGAAAAAAGGGCCCTTTGCCCATAAGGGTCTATTGAAAAAAATAGAAGAAATGAATTCTCGTAATGAGAAAAAAGTTATTAAAACATGGTCAAGAGCCTCAACTATCTTCCCTCAAATGGTAGGTCATACAATTGCTGTTCATGATGGAAGAAAACATATTCCTGTGTATATAGTAGAGGATATGGTTGGCCATAAACTTGGTGAGTTCGCACCGACTAGGACCTATAGAGGCCACGCCGGTGATAAGAGATTAAAAGGGAAATAGGAGGAAATTATGAAAGCAAGAGCAGAAGCGAAGTATATTCGTATTCCTTCTACAAAAGTTAAACCTGTTTGCGATTTGATTCGTGGCAAGAGCATTGATGAAGCCAAGGCTATACTTCAGTTCACCCCAACAAAATCAGCCCGCTTATTACTTCAAGTGCTTAATTCTGCAGTAGCCAATGCTGTTAATAATCACGACATGGAAGAAATGAATCTTTATGTTAGTGAGGTTTACGCCAATCAAGGCCCCCATCTAAGAAGATGGAAGGCAGGTAGTCATGGTAGGGCCATGCCCAGAATAAGACGAACTAGTCACATTGGTGTCGTTGTGGAAGAAAGAGAGTAGGAGGAAACATGGGACAAAAAGTTAGCCCACATGGTCTTCGAGTAGGCGTTATAAAAGATTGGGATTCCAAATGGTATGCAGAAGCCAAGGATATGCCAGCCCTGATTTTAGAAGACTACAAAATCAGAGAGTATATAGAAAAACATTATTATAAAGCCGGTATTTCAAGGATTTATATTGATAGAACTGGTAACAAAAATATTGCCATCAACATCTTTACTTCCAAGCCTGGAATGATCGTTGGTAAGGGCGGAGAGACTATAAAGCTTATCCGTGGCGATATCCAAAAAATGACAGGAAAAACCGTACACATTGATGTTTCAGAAGTTCAAAATATTGATTCTGATGCCAAGCTTTTAGCTCAAAATATTGCTGAGAGCTTAGAGCGTAGGGTTTCTTTTAGAAGGGCTATGAAACAGGCTATTGGTAGAGCACAGCGTACTGGTATAGAAGGTATTAAGGTAATGGTTTCAGGCCGTCTTGGTGGAGCTGATATGGCTCGTAGCCAGGCCTATAGTGAAGGCAATGTGCCTCTATCAACCTTAAGAGCCAATATTGACTATGGTTTTGCCGAAGCCGACACAACCTATGGAAAACTAGGTGTCAAAGTATGGATGTATAAAGGCGAAATCTTACCTCAACCCGGCGAGGGAAGAGTGTTAATTCGCCAAGAAGCTAAAAAACGTCAACCTCGTGGTGGCCGTCGTGGCACTCAAAGCCGCAGCAGACGTCCCCGTCAGAATAAACAATAAGGAGGCAAACCATGTTAATGCCTAAAAGAGAAAAAAGGCGTAAGGTTCACCGTGGCCGTATGAAGGGAAATTCAGAGCGCGGTAACACCATAACCTACGGCCAATATGGCCTTGTGGCTCTGGAGCCGGCATGGATCACTGCCAACCAAATAGAAGCAGCCCGTATTGCCATAAACAGAAAAATCAGAAGGGGCGGTAAGGTTTGGATTAAAATCTTCCCCCATAAGCCAGTAACACAAAAACCTGCCGAGACTAGGATGGGTGCTGGTAAAGGTGCACCTGAATATCACGCAGCCGTTGTTAAACCAGGCCGTGTTATGTTTGAACTCAGCGCAGTAGATGAAGATTTAGCCCGTGAAGCTATGAGACTAGCCGCCAATAAACTCCCAATCAAATGTAAGTTTGTTATTAAGGGAGAAGAGGGAGGTAGCAGTGAAGGTTAAAGAATTACGTGAATTGACCGCCCAAGAACTTGGGGTTAAGCTTGTTGATCTAAAAAGCGAACTATTTAATCTTCGTTTTCAACTGGCTACAGGACAACTAGAAAACACATCACAAATTACACTTATCAAGAAGGATATTGCTAGGGTAAAAACCGTCCTTCGTGAGACAGAGCTAAAAGCCTAGGAGGCAAGTCGTGGAGCGCAATAATAGAAAAGTCCGCGTCGGTACGGTTATTTCCGACAAGATGGATAAGACCATTGTCGTTCAGCTTGAACGCTATGTGTCTCATCCCTTCTATAATAAGAAGGTAAAAAGAACTGTTAAGTACAAGGCTCATGATGAGCTTAACGACGCCAGAGAAGGCGATAGAGTAAGAATCATGCAAACCAGACCTCTAAGTAAGACTAAAGACTGGAGACTGGTTGAGATCGTAGAAAGAGCAAAATAAGGAGGTATCCATGCTACAGCAAGAATCAAGAATGGTTGTTGCAGATAATTCCGGAGCAAGAGAACTCCTCGTTATTCGTGTTCTGGGAGGATCTATGAAACGCTATGCCAATGTAGGGGACGTATGTGTTTGTACAGTTAAGCATGCAACTCCAGGCGGTGTAGTAAAAAAAGGTGACATCGTTAAGGCAGTTGTAGTTAGAACAAAGCACGGCATCCATAGAAAAGACGGTGTTGTAGTAAGCTTTGATGACAATGCCGGTGTCATTATCAAAGAAGACCTTAACCCCGTAGGAACCCGTATTTTTGGGCCTGTTGCCAGAGAACTTCGTGGAAAAAAATTCCAAAAGATTCTCTCCTTGGCTCCAGAAGTACTATAGGAGGTCTAGATTGAGAATTAAAAAAGGCGATACAGTAAAGATTATCGCAGGAAAAGATAAGGGCAAGACAGGTGAGGTACTAGCAGTCTATCCTAAGAAGGAACGTTTAATCGTTGAAGGCTGCAACATGATTACTAAGCACCAAAAGCCCAATATGAAGGACAACACTGGTGGAATTATCCAAAAAGAAGGCACAATTCACATGTCAAATGTTATGTACTATGACAAGTCGAAAAAACAAGCCTCTAGGATTCGCTATGAGAGACTGGAAGATGGATCAAAGGTCCGTGTTGCAGTAAAGACTGGCGAGACACTGGACTAATCAGGAGGAAGCATGGCAAGATTAAAAGAAAAATATAATGAGGTCGTGAGTCCAGCTCTGATGGAAAAGTTCGCTTATAGTTCAGTGATGGAGATTCCTAAACTCGACAAGATTGTTATTAATATGGGCATCAGTGAAGCCAAGGATAATACCAAAGTTCTCCAAAATGCCATTGAAGAAATTAAGAAAATTACTGGGCAGGCACCAGTTGTAACTAAGGCTAAGAAGAGTGTTGCTAACTTCAAAGTACGTGAAGGCATGAATGTAGGCCTAACAGTTACTTTAAGAGGAGAGCGCATGTATGAGTTTCTTGATAGATTCATCTCCATCGCCCTTCCAAGGGTCCGTGACTTTAGGGGCCTAAACCCCAATAGTTTCGATGGCCGAGGAAACTTCTCAATGGGAGTTAAAGAACAACTTATCTTCCCTGAGATTCGCTATGATGATGTTGATTCTATTAGAGGAATGGACGTAATCTTTGTAACAACTGCCAAGACCGATGAAGAAGGCCGAGCACTTTTAACAGAGCTTGGACTGCCCTACAGGAAATAGGAGGATAATGTGGCAAAAAAATCATTAAGAGTAAAACAAGCCAGAAAGCCAAAATACTCAACCCGCGGATATACCCGTTGCAGTATTTGTGGTCGTCCCCATTCCGTTATAAGAAGATTTGGCATTTGCAGAATATGCTTCCGAGAACTGGCCTATAAGGGAGAACTCCCAGGTGTGCGTAAAGCCAGTTGGTAGGAAAGGAGATAAATAATGAGAATAACAGATCCTATTGCGGATATGCTCACTCGCATTCGCAATGCAAATAAAGAGCATCATGCTTCAGTAGAAATTCCTTCATCTAACATGAAGGTTGCTATTGCCAAAATTCTTCTGGATGAGGGCTTCATTAAAGGTTATGAAGTTACTGAGGACAACAAGCAAGATGTTTTAAAGATTGAGCTTAAATATTCCCGCAATAAAGAGCGGGTAATCCGCGGTTTAAAAAGAATTTCAAGGCCTGGACTTCGTGTCTATGCTAAGAGCGATGAGGTTCCGACGGTACTTGGTGGCCTAGGTATTTCAATAATTTCTACAAGTCATGGAATTATTACAGATAAAGAGGCTAGAAAACTTGGAGTAGGTGGCGAAGTCATCTGCTATGTTTGGTAAGGAGGGAAGATATGTCAAGAATTGGTAAACTACCTATCCTTCTACCAGCTGGAGTTGAAGCTACTGTGGTAGACCATGTAGTTGAAGTTAAGGGACCAAAGGGAGTGCTTTCCCAAAAGGTTGATCCTGCAATGATTATAGAAATTGAAGAGGGCCAACTACTTGTAAAGCGTCCTAATGATAATAAGAGAAATAGAAGTCTTCACGGACTTTATAGATCCCTTATTCAAAACATGGTTACAGGTGTAACTGAAGGATATGAAAAGAAACTTCTAATTGAAGGAGTTGGATATAGGGCTAGCAAAGAAGGTAAGGTTCTTAACCTCCAGTTAGGTCATTCCCACCCCGTCAACATGGAAGACCCCGAAGGAATTACTGTTGAAGTTCCCACACAAACAGAAATTATTGTTAAGGGAATTGATCGCCAACAAGTTGGAAACTACGCAGCTAAAATTCGCGCTTGGAGAGAGCCCGAACCTTATAAGGGCAAGGGTGTTCGTTATAGTGATGAGGTTGTCAGGCGCAAAGAAGGCAAGGCTGGGAAATAAAGAAAGGAGTAGGCTATGAGAAAAGAATTTAATCGTAATAAAGCAAGACTACATCGTCATAAGCGAGTACGTGGTAAAATCAGTGGCACTCCTGAACTTCCCAGACTATGTGTCTTTCGTTCTAATAAACACATCTATGCTCAAATCATAGATGATGAGGCTGGAAAAACTCTGGTTTCTGCTTCCAGCATGGACCAAGCAGTGAAAACTGATTTCCCCAATGGATCCAATAAAGAAGCCGCTAAAGCTGTTGGTGAACTTATCGGAAAAAAGGCACTTGAACAAGGAATTGATAAAGTTGTCTTTGACCGTGGAGGATATCTCTACCATGGCCGTGTTAAGGAACTTGCCGATGGTGCAAGGGAATCCGGACTACAGTTTTAGGAGGTTAAGGTGAAGGATAGACGAGAAATCAAATCTGAATTCGATGAACAAGTCGTTTTTATAAACAGAGTAACCAAGGTAGTTAAGGGTGGAAGGAACTTCCGCTTTAGTGCCCTAGTTGTAGTAGGAGATGGAAAGGGCCGTGTTGGTGTTGGCACCGGCAAAGCACTTGAAGTTCCAGCTGCTATTAAAAAGGCTGTTACCAATGCCAAAAAGAATCTTGTTGAGGTTCCGCTATTAGGTACAACAGTTCCCCATGCTGTAAGAGGTAGGAGTGGAGCTGGTAAGGTAGTAATTATGCCTGCACCTAAAGGAACTGGAGTTATTGCTGGTGGACCTGTTCGTAGCGTCCTACAGCTGGCTGGTTATCAGGATGTTAGGGCCAAGAGCCTTGGATCTAATAATCCAAAGAACATGGTAGACGCTACCATGGATGGACTTATGAATCTTTCCACTCTAAAACAAGTGGCTAGACTTCGCGGTAAGTCAACCAGCGAAATCCTCGGTAGGGAGGAATAAGATGAAGGAATTAAAAATTACACTGGTACACAGTACAATAGGTTCAAAGCCTGTACACCGTAAGAATGTGGAAGCTCTGGGACTAACCAAATTAGGTCAAGAAGTGATTCGCCAGGATTCTCCCGTTGTTAGGGGTATGATTGCTAAGTGCTCCCATCTACTTAAGGTAGAGGAACTTGACTAGGAGGAAAAGATGAAATTAAATAATCTAAAGCCAGCTCCTGGCTCAAAGAAAGGGAGACGTCGTGTAGGTAGAGGACAGGCTTCTGGCTGGGGTAAAACCTCTGCCCGTGGCCATGATGGACAAAACTCCCGTAGTGGTGGTGGCGTCCGTATTGGTTTTGAGGGTGGACAACTCCCCATATATCGTAGGCTGCCAAAGAGAGGTTTTTCCAACCACCCATTTGCTACCCGCTACGCGATTATCAATGTAGCCCAGTTAAATGAAATGGAAGAAAACCTAATCACACCAGAACTTCTGGTAGAAAAAGGAATTGTTAAAAAGCTACAGGATGGACTCAAAGTTTTAGGCGAAGGTGAAGTTACCCGTGCTATTGAAGTAAAAGCACATAAATTTTCAGCTTCAGCTGTTGAAAAGATAGAGAAGGCTGGCGGAAAAGTTGAGGTAATCTAATGCTGGATACACTGAAGAAAGCTTGGAGGATACCCGAACTTAGGAAAAAGATAATCTATACATTTGTTATGCTTATCATTTTCCGCGTAGGGTCCAATCTTCCTATACCCGGTGTTGATAGTATAAAGCTGAAATCCATGGTTGCAACTGATGCAGGACTACTGGGATTCTTTAATCTGATGAGTGGTGGTTCCTTTAAAAGATTTTCAGTTTTTGCACTGGGTATTTCCCCTTATATCACTTCTTCCATCGTAATGCAGCTTCTACAAATCGCTATTCCAAAGCTTGAAGAGCTGGCAAAAGAGGGAGAATCTGGTAGGAAAACCATTGCACGCTACACTCGCTACTTAACTGTAGTCTTGGCTGTGCTTCAGGGTTTTGCTTTTACAAATTCTATCTTCTCAGGTGTTTTTATTATTAATAATTTCCTGAGCAAGCTAGTTGCAGTGGTGGCTATGGCTGCCGGTACAGCATTTTTAATGTTCCTTGGTGAGAAGATCAATGAAAATGGAATTGGAAATGGAATTTCTCTCTTCATTTTTGCAGGAATTATCTCTTCTCTTCCAACTGGTATTTATAACATCTTCCTCAGGACTAAAGCCGGTGAGGTAGATATACTGACTCTTGCCCTATTTATTATAGGAGCTCTTACCCTGATAGTAGCAGTAATCTACATTCAGGAAGGCCAGCGCAAGATTCCAGTTCAGTATTCAAAGAGGGTTGTAGGTAGAAAAATGTATGGAGGCCAAAGCTCCCATATACCACTAAAGGTTAATCAGACTGGGGTTATTCCCGTGATTTTCTCTACTAGTATTCTGGCTATACCTCAGACCATTGCACCCTTTTTCCCTAATTCTAATTTTTGGAACAAGGCGCTGGTAATCTTTGATGCTAAAACTGTACTTTATAACGTACTAAATGCTCTACTGATTATTTTCTTCACCTATTTCTATACATCGGTGACCTTTGATCCCAATGAGATAGCAGATAACATGAAGAAAAATGGTGGATTTATTCCAGGTATTAGGCCTGGTAGACCTACCGCTAATTTCATTAGCAGGTCTTTAAATCGCTTGACTATAGTGGGTGCAGTTTTCCTAGCAATTATTGCTAGTATCCCCAATGTTCTTTTGGCTTATTCAAGCCTAGGAATCAGGTTTGGTGGAACTTCGCTTCTTATTGTTGTTGGCGTTGCACTTGAGACAATGAAACAAATTGAAGCACAACTGGTGATGCGTCACTATAAAGGCTTTTTGAGGTGATAAAATGAGACTTATATTACTAGGCCCTCCTATGGCGGGAAAGGGAACACAGGCAAAACAAATATCAGCGCATTTTGCCATTCCCCATATATCTACTGGGGATATTCTAAGGAAGAATGTTGCTCAGCAGACCCAGCTTGGTCTAGAGGCCAAGACCTATATGGACAGGGGGGATTTAGTCCCAGATGAGCTCATTTTAGACCTAGTACGAGGTGAACTGGATAGTATAGATCTTGATAAGGGATTTCTATTTGATGGCTATCCTAGGACCGTAGTACAGGCCGATTCCCTCTCTGAATATCTAATAGAAAAAAACAAGCCTCTAGATGGAGTTGTACTGCTTAATGTTGATGAAGAGGTTCTTATACAAAGAGCCACTGGTCGAAGAGTATGTGGAAACTGTGGGGCTAGCTACCACATTATAAATCAGCCTCCTAAAGTGGAGGGGATCTGTGATGTATGTGGTGAGGCTGCTATCCATCAGAGAGATGATGATAGGGAAGAGA
>LFTD01000110.1:15115-23293 GCA_001512625.1 Clostridiales bacterium DTU036
TACTAAAGCTAGAGGGTTAGAATGATTATTCTAAAATCATCAAGAGAAATTGAACTCATGAGGGAAGCTGGAAAGCGCCTAGCAAATGTTCATAGAAAGTCCAGAGAGGTTATAAAACCTGGAATGAGCTCCTTTGAGCTTGACCAGCTTATCTATGAATTTATTAGGGAAGAAGGCGGCGTGCCATCCTTTCTAAACTATCAAGGTTTTCCTGCTTCATCATGTATTTCTCTGAACGATACTGTTATACACGGTATCCCAAGTAAGGATATAATCTTTAAAGAAGGGGATATTGTGAGTCTAGATCTTGGCCTAATTTATCAGGGATATCATTCTGATGCTGCTAGAACCCTTTTCGTTGGCCAGGTGGATGAAGAAAAGAAAAAGCTCGTTGCTGTAACTAGGGAGTCTTTTTTCAAGGGTCTTGAATTTTGTAGGGAGGGATATAGGCTAAGCGATATATCCCACGCTATACAGACCTATTGCGAAGGTCATGGTTATTCCATAGTTAGAGAGTTTACTGGACATGGTGTTGGTAAGGATCTGCATGAGGATCCGGCCATTCCTAACTACGGTAAGCCTGGTAGGGGCCCCAGACTTAGTGCTGGTATGACCCTGGCCATTGAACCTATGGTTAATCTTGGCAAGAGAGATGTTTATATGGAAAAAGACGGATGGACTGTAAGGACTTCCGATGGATTGGTTTCTGCTCACTATGAGCATACTGTGCTTATAACCGAGGATGAACCTGAACTGCTGACCTGGGGAGATGAAGAGTGAAACCAGGAGATGTAGTAATTAGCAGGGCAGGTAGAGACAAGGGTAGGGCACTTATCGTACTAGACAGACTGGATGAAAATTATGTCTTACTAGTTGATGGGGACCTACGAAGACTAGAAAAACCGAAAAAAAAGAAGATAGTACATCTTCAAAAAACCAAGAGGATGACCGATAAATTAGATGAGGCAATAACGAGCAAGAACAATGCTTTACTTCGAAAAGAATTGATACGCTTAGTGCCAAGGAAAGGGAGTTAGATGGCAAAAGACAGCATAGAATTAAAGGGTGTTGTCCTAGATGCACTACCCAATGCTAAATTTCGAGTAGAACTTGATAATGGCCACGTAATAATGGCCCACTTATCTGGAAAACTTCGAATGAATTATATTCGTATTATGCCAGGGGACAAGGTAACTGTAGAGTTATCCCCCTATGATTTGACCAAAGGTCGAATCACATGGCGTGGGAAAGGTTAAGAAGTATGAAAGTACGACCATCAGTTAAACCAATTTGTGAAAAATGTAAAGTTATAAGACGCAGGGGCAGAGTAATGGTTATCTGTGAAAACCCCAGACACAAGCAGCGTCAAGGATAAGAGGAGGATTAGATGGCGAGAATCGCTGGAGTTGACCTCCCTAGAGATAAGAGGGTTGCAGTAGCCCTAACCTATATCTATGGAGTTGGACCAACCACATCAAAGCGCATCCTGGAGGGAGCCCAAGTAAACCCTGATACTAGGGTTAAGGACTTAACCGAGGATGAAGTTAGTAGCCTTCGCCGTTTTATAGATCATAACCTTCAAGTTGAGGGAGATCTTAGACGGGAAGTATCAATGAATATCAAAAGACTTCAGGAGATTGGTTGCCTTAGGGGAATCCGTCACCGTAGAAATCTACCAGTAAGAGGCCAGCGTACCCAAACCAATGCTAGAACACGCAAGGGTCCTAAAAAGACCATGGCCAATAAGAAGAAATAGGAGGTAACATGGCTACAGCTAAAAAAGGTACTAAGGGAAAAGTACAAAGAGGTAGACGCCGTCGTGAACGTAAAAACGTTGAACGAGGCCAAGCCCATATTCAATCAACCTTTAATAACACCATTGTTACCCTAACTGACCTTCAAGGGAATGCTCTTTCATGGTCAAGTGCTGGTTCTTTAGGATTCCGTGGATCAAGAAAATCCACTCCTTTTGCTGCCCAGCAGGCTGCTGAAGTAGCTGCCAAGGCTGCAATGGAACATGGACTTAAGTCTGTTCAAGTCTATGTAAAGGGACCAGGTTCTGGTAGAGAAGCCGCTATCCGTGCCCTTCAAACCTCAGGACTTGATATTTACAGCATTAATGATGTCACACCCATTCCTCATAATGGATGTAGACCACCTAAGAGAAGAAGAGTATAGGAGGGGTCATGGCTAGGGATCGTGGACCAATTTTAAAAAGAACCCGACGTCTTGAATTAGAACCTCAAGTTGTTGGAGTAGATAAAAGTTCTAAGCGTCAATCTATGCAAACTACCAGAAAGCAAAGCCAGTATGGTATGCAGCTAAGAGAGAAGCAAAAGGCTAAGTTTATTTATGGCATGCAAGAAAAGCAGTTTAGACTTCTTTTTAACCGTGCTGAGAAGATGGAAGGAGTTGCTGGTGAGAACCTGCTACAACTTCTAGAACTTAGATTTGATAATGTTGTTTATCGTATGGGATTTGCTGCCACAAGGCGCGAAGCCCGTCAACTGGTTGTCCATGGACACTTTAGGGTCAATGGTAAAAAAGTAGACATTCCTTCTCAAATCCTTAAAGAAGGCGATGTCATTGAAGTTAAGGAAAAAAGTAAGAAATCTCCTAAATTCAAGGCTATGGCTGAGACCTTTGCAGGTGTTCAGAATTGGCTAGAGGTTGATAGAGAAAATCTCAAAGGAACAATAATAAGTCTGCCTACTAGAGAATATATTGATTATCCTATAGAAGAGCATATGATCACTGAGTTCTATTCACGTTAAACTTGATAGGAGGGACGTTATGATTGAAATTGAAAAACCTAACTTGACCTTTTCAGAATTTGATGAGAAGGAAAACCATCTCGTCCTAACCGTAGAGCCTTTAGAGAGGGGATATGGACAAACCCTTGGCAACAGCCTTAGAAGAATAATGCTTTCTTCTCTACCAGGCTGTGCTATAAAGTGGGTCAAGTTCGACGATATTCTCCATGAATTTTCTACCATTGAAGGTGTCAAGGAGGATGTTGTAGACATTATCCTGAATATCAAAGAACTCGTGGCAACAATAAACTCTGATGATGAGGAAAAGACCCTGCGCATTGAAGTGAATCGTGCCCAGGAAATTACCGCCGGTGATATTATTGCCGATGCCGATGTGGATATTATTAATCCCGATCTTCACATTGCGACCTTGACTGAAAACAAGCCCTTCTACATGGAGATGCGTTTAGCTAGGGGCAGAGGTTATGTTTCTGCTGAAGAGAACAAGCAAGACATAGAGGAATCCCTCCATGTGATTGCTGTAGATTCCATGTTTTCACCCGTTAGAAGCTCTAACTTCATAGTTGAGCCTACTAGGGTGGGTAAGAGCAGTGATTATGATAGGCTAATCCATGAAATTCGCACCGATGGTTCAATTAGACCAGAGGAAGCCATTAGTATGGCTGCTAAAGTATTAAATGACCACCTTGAGCTCTACATTCAACTTACTGAAGATGTAGGTGAGATGGAGATTCTTTTTGAAAGGGAGCAAGAAGAGAAGGAAAAGGTTCTTGAAATGCTAATTGAAGAACTGGAACTTTCTAAGAGAAGTAGCAATGCCCTAAAAAGAGGTGGTATTAATACCATTGAAGAACTAATGGAAAAAACTGAAGAAGATCTGATGAAATACCGCAATCTAGGAAAGAAGTCTCTAGCTGAAATCAGAGAGAAACTTGCAGAAATCGGCATTTCTTTAACAGAGAAAGATGAATAAAAGAAAGGAGACTTCCTATGTCCTATAGAAAATTAGGCAGAGAGACATCTCATCGCCTATCAATGCTTAAGGGTATGAGTACTGAACTTCTACGTCATGGAAGTATTATTACAACCCAAGCTAAAGCCAAGGAAGTACAACGCTCTGTTGAGAAGATGATTACTCTTGGCAAGCGTGGAGATCTTCACGCCAGACGTCAAGCTGTATCCTATCTTCAAGATAAGGAAGTTGTAAGTAAACTATTTGATGAAATCGCCCCTGGCTATGAAGAACGCAGTGGTGGTTATACAAGAATTTATAAGCTTGGTCATAGAAGAGGGGATGCCGCTCCTATGGCTAAGATTGAGTTAGTATAAAAAGGGGACATCGTCCCTTTTTTTTGCTAGGAGAAGGTTATGATAGAATGTAAAAATCTAAGTTTTTCCTATGATGAAGGTGCAAGGCCTGCAATAGACAAAATCAGCTTCAAAGTTGATGAAGGCAGTTTCCTTGCAATAATAGGTCATAATGGCTCGGGTAAGTCTACCCTAGCCAGGCTTATTAATGCCCTCTATCTTCCAACAGAAGGTGATATGCTGGTAGGGGGCATGAATACAAAAGACCCAGATAAGACTTTGGATATTAGAAAAACTGCCGGTATGATTTTCCAAAACCCTGATAACCAGATTGTTGCTACGGTGGTTGAAGAGGATATTGCTTTTGGTCCAGAGAACCTAGGTGTGCCTAGGGAAGAGATGATGGAGCGCATTGATAGGGTTTTAAAAATCCTTGATATGGAGGATTATAGGTTTAGGCCTCCCCATATGCTAAGCGGAGGGCAGAAACAAAGAATTGCCATAGCAGGAGTTTTAGCTATGGAACCCAGGGTAATTATNNATGGAGGAGGTTTTAGGCGCTGATAGAGTCTTAGTCCTTGATCAGGGTAGACTGGCTCTTGATATGCCTCCAGAAGAGCTTTTTAAGCACGTGGATCTTCTTAAAAGTTACAATCTTAAGGTGCCTGAAATAATAGATTTAGCAACTGAACTTAAAAAAGCTGGTATGGATATTGAGTTTCCAATTTATACTGAAGATGATCTTGTGAGGCAGCTATGTCCTTAAAACTCGAAAATGTATCTTATGTTTATAACCCCGATTCCCTCTATGAAACCACTGCTCTTAGTGACATTAGCTTTGAAATTAGCCAGGGTGAAACAGTGGGTATTATTGGTCATACTGGAAGTGGTAAGTCCACCTTGCTCCAGCTCCTTAATGGGCTACTTAGACCCGATGGGGGCAGTCTTGTAGTTGCTGGGACCCCAATAACAAAGTCTAGTAAGAATCTAGCTGAACTAAGAAAAAAAGTTGGCCTAGTTTTCCAGTATCCTGAGTACCAGCTCTTTGAAGAAAGTGTGGAGAAGGATATTGCGTTTGGGCCTAAAAACCAGGGTCTTAGTGAAGAAGAGATTGCTATAAGAGTTTCTGAAGCCATGGCGCTAGTGGGCCTTGATCATAGTTATAGGGATAAGTCTCCAATGGAGCTAAGCGGAGGAGAAAAAAGAAGGGCTGCCATAGCGGGAGTTCTAGCTATGAAGCCTGAAATTCTTATGCTGGATGAGCCAACTGCTGGCCTGGATCCTCAGGGCAGAGAAAAGCTCCTAAATCAGCTAATGGGACTTAAGGGTAAGCTTACTCTGATTTTTATTTCCCACTCTATGGAGGAAGTGGCTAAGATTGCAGATAGAATCCTAGTGTTATCTAAGGGGACATTGGTACTAGACAAGCCAGTTGAAGAAATTTTTGAAGAAGAAGAACTTTTAAGAGAGGTAGGTCTTGATATTCCTGTGGTGGCTAAACTTTTTGCAAGACTCAGGGAGCAGGGCTGTGATTATAAGCGTAATTACTATACCTTGGAAGAAGGCCTAAAAGTTTTATTGGAGGGTGAAGATGCTTAAAGATATGACCCTGGGTCAGTACTATCCTGTTGATTCCAGGATTCATAACCTGGACCCTAGGACCAAGTTTTTAATTAGCTTTGCCTATATTTTGGGAATTTTCCTTTTGAAGACACCTCTTCAGTATGGAGTGCTATTTTTAGGACTACTAGCGGTGGTTAGGCTCTCAAAGGTGCCTTTCTCCTTTATTTTAAGGGGAGTAAAACCGATTCTTTTTATTCTGGTTTTTGCCTTTGTAATGAATCTTTTTTTAACCCCTGGAGAAATTCTTTGGTCCTTTTGGAAGCTAAAGATTACAAAAGAGGGGATAAAACTAGCTCTTCTTATGGTGGCCAGACTCTTTCTACTGATTATGGGGAGCTCACTTCTTACTTTAACTACTAGCCCCATTAAGCTTACCTATGGAATGGAGTCTATTTTCTCACCTTTAAAAAGGTTTGGTTTTCCAGTTCATGAGATGAGTATGATGATGGGAATAGCCCTGAGATTTATTCCAACCCTGACTGCGGAGACCGATAAGATTATGAAGGCTCAGATGGCTAGGGGAGCTGACTTTGAAACAGGAAACATATTTAAGCGGGCTAGGGCACTAGTGCCTATTTTAGTTCCTCTTTTCTTGTCATCAATTCAGAGGGCCTCTGAACTAGCTGATGCCATGGAAGCAAGATGTTACCATGGTGGAGAGGGTAGGACTAGGCTTCATGAGCTTATATATAAGAAAAATGATTATCTGGCTGGTATAATATTTATAGTATTTTTTGGAATTATCCTATGGCTACCAAAAATTATTTGATGAGCATAGCCTACGATGGCAGGGACTTTTCTGGTTACCAGTACCAGGAGGGCCTGAGGACTGTCCAGGGTGAAGTTGAGGCTGTTCTAGAGCACATCTTTAAACACCCTATCTCCAGTAAGGCTTCGGGAAGAACTGACGCTGGAGTCCACGCTCTAGACCAGGTTATGGCCTTTGAGGCAAGAGATATAATGGAACTTGATAGGCTGGCCTATGTAGTGACTAGGTTTCTACCTAGAGATATTAAGCTGAACTGGATTAAATATTCTGAAATACATCCAAGATTTGACGCTCTGGCCAAGGCCTATAGATATAGACTTTCTTTTAAAGATGAGCTATTTAAGAGGCCCTACAGTCTTTATATAAAAAAGAAACTTGATATTGATGCTATGAAGGAGGCTGCTCAGGCTCTAGAAGGCACAAAGGATTTTTTTAATTTTTCTAATAGAAGGACGGGGGAAGGCTCTACTGTCAGAACCATCTATAGGATAGTTTTTATAGAGAGTAAAGAAGGTTTGGATTTAATATTTATTGGCGATGGCTTTCTCTATAAGATGGTCAGAATCATGGTAGAGTACCTCATAAATGTGGGACTAGATAAATACCCAGCTAGTAGGACTTCAGAGGTTATAAAGAAAAAAGACCGGCTGGAAACCAGGCAGGTGGCTGCTCCCGAGGCGCTTTTTTTAGAAAGAGTTTTCTACGATAGCCATGAACTAAATGAGTATTTAGATCATCTTCAAATTTGAAGGGAAAATGAAACTTTTTCCTTGACAGCTGGACATAATTCCTATAAGATAGTCATGGTAATCAATTTTCCCTGCCCACAAACTAGGGAGGATAGGAAAGAAATGAAAACATTTGTAGCAAAGCCCGCAGAAGTTGAGCGTAAGTGGTACGTTGTAGATGCTGAGGGCAAGACATTAGGAAGGCTGGCTTCAGAAATAGCCAAGATCCTTCGTGGAAAACACAAACCAATTTACACACCCCATGTTGATACCGGTGATTATGTCATCGTAGTTAATGCCGAAAAGATTCATGTAACTGGAAATAAACGCCAGGACAAAATGTACAGATGGCATACAGGCTATATGGGTGGTCTTAAGGAAAGAAACTTCCAGGAGATGATTGATCGTCAACCTGAGAAGGTTCTTATGCAAGCTGTTAAGGGCATGCTTCCAAAGAATTCTCTTGGAAGACAAATGCTTAGAAAACTTAGGGTTTTTGCAGGCCCTGACCACACTCACCAAGCCCAAATGCCAGAAGCATTGGATCTATAGGAGGAATGATGACTGTTCAATTTCAAGGAACTGGTAGAAGAAAAAAATCCGTAGCCCGGGTCCGCTTGGTTCCTGGTAACGGTGAGATCGTTGTAAACAAACGACCTGTTGATGAGTATTTCGATCACGAGATACTAATTCAAGAGATCAAAAGACCTCTTGAGATTGTAGGAGCCCAAGGTAACTTTGATGTTATCGTTAATGTTCACGGTGGTGGATATACTGGCCAAGCCGGTGCTATCCGTCATGGCATTAGCCGTGCTCTTGTTGAGGCTGATGAAGAAAATAAACCAAAGCTAAAAAGCGCCGGTTATTTGACTAGAGACCCTCGTATGAAGGAAAGATACAAGTACGGATACAAAAAAGCGAGAAAGTCTCCTCAATTCTCAAAACGTTAAGAAGAAAGCCCAGTGGGCTTTTTTTC
>LFTD01000129.1 GCA_001512625.1 Clostridiales bacterium DTU036
CCCTAAAATGTCTAAAACTTGCCATTTATTATACTTTGTTGTAAAATAGCATAACTATGGGACAAAGATTTTTTAATAGCTTATGCTATAGAGTCCTAAAGGAGGAAATATGTACTTCGGTTACTTTGAAGTGGTACACAGCGAGAGGGCCCTACTCCTCTACCTGTTTTTAAGCACCCTCTTCATGGAAATCATTCTGAGGTGGCAGTCAGGTTTAGCCTTTTTTGGTCAAGGACTTTTCTTTATGGCCATGTTTGGGTTAGCCTTTATTCTATTTAGTATGACAGTTTTTCACGGATTTCCAAGAAGGATTAGCCGCAGGCTGGTTAGAATTTGGTTTGTTCTAGTTAGCATAGCCTTTGCGGCTCAGTTTGTATATTTTTCAATATTTAGAACCTATCTCACCTTTCATTCAATGATTAATGGCTTTCAGGCCTTTAGCTTCTACAAGATTATTCTAATCTATATGCTAAGAGATCCAAGGTGGATTCTCCTGTTTCTCCCCCTTATCTTATTTTTATTTATTAGTAGAAGGCTAGTCTGGCAACCCCAAGGTGGCTTTATAGACTATGGTCTCCTTTTTATCCTATGTGTAATTATTATAATCACACTTCTGGGTATGGGTGGTGACAGTGAAAATTCTCCTAGAGTGCTGCTGGCTTCTACTACAGACCCTACCCTGTCAGTTCATCAGCTTGGCATTATTGGCAATGGTTTTGGGGAGTTAAGAAGACAAATCCTTTCTGATAAAGAACCCTATTATCCGCCAGAAGGGACAATTATACCCAGGCAGGGAAGTAATGCCATCTATGATTTAGGGGCCTTCTTAGAGAGAACTGAGGATCCAAAACTAGCTGAAATCACTTCTTATCTACTCAGCAGGGAGCCATCTGATAAGAATGTTTTCACTGGCCGCTTGTCAGGTTACAATCTCATCTACATAGTTGCAGAGAGCTTTTCAGACCTGGCAGTAGATAAGGACCTGACTCCAACCCTTTACAAACTTATGGAGGACAGTGTAGACTTTGAGAATTTTTATAATCCTTTGTGGGGAGTGTCAACTACAGATGGAGAGTATGCTGCTTTAACAGGGCTTATACCGGCATCAGGCCTTTGGTCAATGGTAGAATCTGGTGACAATCACCTGCCCCAGACCCTGGCCAATCAGTTTAATGAGCTTGGTTATAAAAGCTACGCCTTTCATGATCACGATTATAGGTACTATTCCAGACATGTAACCCATCCAAATCTTGGCTATGACTTTTATGCTTTGGGACAGGGACTAGATCTTGAAAAAACCTGGCCTGAGAGTGACCTTGAAATGGTGGAGAAGTCCCTGGACCTATATATGAATAAGGAACCCTTTCACTGCTACTATTTGACAGTAAGCGGCCATATACCCTATGACTTTATAAATAATGATATTAGTAAGAAACATCTGGACCAGGTTGAAAACCTAAATTTAAGTAAGGAAGCTAAGGCCTATCTTGCAGCCCATATTGAACTTGATAAGGCCATGGAGCTCTTAGTTGAAAGCTTAGAGGATAGGGGAATTTTGGATAGGACTCTTATAGTCCTCCATGGCGACCACTTCCCCTATGGTCTTAAAGACAGCTCCATAGAGGAGCTAGCGGGAAGAAAGCTTGAAAAGTTTGATGAGTATAAGAGTAGGATTATCTTTTATACTCCAGCCCTGGAAGGAATCAAGGTTTCAAAGCTTACAAGTAGCCTTGATATGCTGCCAACAATTTCAAACCTATATGGGCTAGACTTTGATTCTAGGCTTATGATGGGAAGGGATGTTTTTAGTCAGGCTGATCCTCTAGTAGAGTTTGTAAATAGAAGTTTTATAGCACCTGGGGGTTATTACGATAGCATTGATAATCAGACGGAGGGCTTGGAGGCTGAGGAGCTTGAAGACTTAAAGCTACTGGTGGCAAAGAAGTTTTACTACTCCAGGCAAATACTGGAAACAGACTACTATGAAAAAATTAAAAACTATAAGACTACCTATGAAGAGCCTCCTATGG
>LFTD01000060.1:0-1799 GCA_001512625.1 Clostridiales bacterium DTU036
TTCTAACAAAAAAAGTGTTAGTAGTTTTACCTACCAACACTAAATAGTATAGACCCTCTTTATGCAGGGCATTTTTTATACTTATGGTAATTCTAGTTCTACTCCGTCAAACTCTATGGGCTGGGGTCTAAAGCTTGTAGCTGGGGCGAGCTTTGAAGAAAGCCCAAAGAAGATAAGCCCAAAAATCACTAGGCCTATAACGTAGCCTGTAAAGAATTTTTTTATCATTAGTCTTCCTCCTCATCCACAAATAAGAATTCATCAAATATTCTGTAGACGTCTCCGCAGCCTACACTAAAGAAGACGTCCCCTTCTTTAAGCTCTGACCTCATTTTGTCCCTCAAATCTTCAAAGGTAGGGACATAGTAGGTGGGGGGAGTCTTTATAGCCTCTACCAGCATGGTGCTATGGATACTGGGGTCGTGGGCTTCTCTAGCAGCATAGATATCCATAATCCAAACCTCATCGGCATACTCAAAGCAAGTAAGAAAGTCTTCAAAGAGAATCTTTGTCCTAGAGTAGGTATGGGGCTGAAAGCCAACAACAATTCGCTTGTCTTTAAAAAAACTCCTAACTGCTTTAAGCATGTTATAAATTTCAAAGGGGTGATGAGCAAAATCATCATAGAGTAGAGCCCCATTTAGCTGGCCATGGGAATCAAACCTTCTAACAGCTCCCTTAAATTTATGAAGTTTTTCTAGCGCAGGCCCAATATCCTCATTAAAATGATGGACAATTGCGGTGGCAGCTAGGGCATTTTGGATGTTGTAGACGCCGGGAACTGAAAGCTCTACAGTTCCTAAAAGGTCTTCCTTGTAGTAAATATCAAAAATCATATAGCCCTCACTATCATAGTGAGGATTGGTGGCTCTGTAGTCTGCAGGATTTTCAACACCAAAGGTTACAATCCTTCTTTTGATTTCATGTACAATCTCCATGGCCAGTTTATTATCAGCATTAATAAGAACAAAGCCATCTTCTTCAGTTCCGTTAGCAAATTCTACAAAGGCCTTTTGGATGTTTTTAAGGGAGCCATAATAGTCTAAGTGGTCATCATCTATATTTAGGATAACCGAGAGGGTCCTTTTAAAGTCAAGAAAACTAGCCTCAAATTCACAGGCTTCATTAACTATAATATCTCCCTTACCAATTTTAATATTGCCATCAAGCTCATGGACACTAGCACCAACTATAAGTGTAGGGTCAAGAGGGGAGTCTGACATCATGGCAGAAACCATGGCGGTTGCTGTACTCTTTCCATGGGCTCCGCTAATAGCAACAGAGTGCTTGTATTTATTTGTAAGAATTCCGAAGAATTTGGATCTTTTTAGTAGGGGAATTCCCAGCCTTTTTGCTTCATCTATTTCTGGATTACCATCGTGAACAGCTGAGGTATGAATTATCAAATCAGCTCCACGGACACTCTTTGGGAAGTGGCCAATAGAAATCGGAATACCTTTTTTTTCTAGCCTAATAACATTTACATTTCTTGCCATATCTGAGCCAGTTAACTCATAGCCTCTGTCTAGGAGGAGCTCAGCTACTGTGACCATACTACTTCCACCAATGCCTATAAGGTGGATTTTCTTTATATCTGGTGAAAAAAGCTCATTCATAAAATATCCTTTCACTTCATCTTTGAATATTATATCACGGAATTTTAGCCTTGAAATAATCAATTCTTCATATTTGTGCAATAAAATAGCTGAGTAATGTTATAATTGCATAAATGAGTGATTAAATATATATCCTTAATAAACTTATGAGAATAAGTGGAAATGCTTTTAAAAATTTACTAC
>LFTD01000060.1:1809-11313 GCA_001512625.1 Clostridiales bacterium DTU036
GCTTTTCCACCTAGTATTCCCATATTAGCCGGATTTTTATTCTTAGGCCTGACCTATGGAATTTATATGCGAAGCCAGGGATTCTCTTCTATTTATCCGATTTCTACCGCTTTCTTTGTCTTAGCAGGCTCGGTGGAATTTCTCTTGGTGTCTCTTTTGCAGGGCCCCTTTGACCCCTTATCGGTTCTAATGCTAACTCTTATGATAAATGCCAGACATGTTTTTTATTCTATCTCAATGCTAGAAAATTACAAAGATATGGGCTGGTAAAAATTCTATCTAATCTTCGCCCTCTGTGATGAGAGCTTTACCATTAATTATTCTGCCCAGATTCCCGATGATGTAGATAGGAGCTGGTTCTACTTTTTTGTTACTCTTTTAAACCACTCCTACTGGATTATTGGGACCAGCTTGGGAGCCTTTCTTGGCAGTAGGATTAGTTTTAATACACAAGGCCTGGAATTTGTTTTAACCTCTCTTTTAGTGGTTATTTTTTTAGAGCAGTGGTACAAAGAAGACAACCATATTTTATCTATCACAGGCCTGGTTGTTACTGCCCTTTGCTTGCAATTTTTAGGTAAAGATCTATTTATTCTAGGAGCCATGTTCTTCTTGGCCCTGATGCTTTACCTAGGCTGGAGGAAAAAATGGGAACCAATGAAAGAATAATTATGATTGCTATGGGCCATGCTTGGTACCATGATAACCAGATTTCTTCCCTTTGTTTTTTTTAGAGGCCAGCGTCAGGCGCCTGCGTTTGTTTTATTTCTAGGAAGGAATTTACCTCCTGCTATTTTTGGCATGTTGGTGGTATTTAGTTTAAAGAATATAAGTTTTATTAGTGGCACTAGGGGCATACCTGAGCTCTTGGCCATTGGCTTTATTATTATAATCCACAAATGGAAAAGGCAGATGCTTCTGTCTATTTCTGCAGGAACCATTTTTTATATGATTTTAGTCCAGCAAATCTTTTAAGGCTATTGGTTATGGAAATACACTAGAATGCATAATGCAAACTTTCTTAAAAATATTGAAAAAGCCATAGGCATATGTTAGTATCTGTATGGTTTAATAATAGTTGTAATATAAAGAAAGGACTGGCCATGCTAAATATAACAGATATAAGAATTAAGAAACTTGATGGTTCTGGAAAGATGAAGGCTGTAGCATCTATTACTATAGATGATGCCTTTGTAATCCATGATATAAAGATAGTTGAGGGCCATAATGGTCTTTTTGTTGCCATGCCAAGTAAAAAATTACCCGATGGTGACTTTAGGGATGTAGCCCACCCAATAAATGCAGATACTAGAGCTTATCTTCAGCAACGCATTTTTTCTGCCTACGAAGATATTGAATAGGTTTTTAAGAGAAGAAAACTTCTCTTTTTTTTGCTCAAAAATCCAATCATATTTACAGAGTCTATAGTATACTAATGTTGGAGGACTATAATGGATGTTATAATTTTGGCAGCGGGTAAAAGCACCCGAATGAAAACAAAAAAAAGTAAGGTATTACATAAGATACTAGGCCAACCCATCCTCAGCTATGTGGTTGAATTAGCCCAGGAAGTAGAGGCAGAAAAAACCATTGTGGTTGTTGCCCCAGGAGAAAAAGAAATTCCAGAAATATATGGGGATACCCTTCTTTATGCCACACAGTGGAATCAGCTAGGAACGGGTGATGCTCTTAGGGCTGCAGTAGATGAGATTGAGGCTGATAAGACCTTGGTGCTATATGGAGATGCCCCTTTTTTAAGAAAGGAAAGCCTAAGAGGTTTTATAGAATTTCATCATGATAAGGATCTTAGTATCTTGAGTGTTGAGATGGATGATCCAACTGGCTATGGTAGGATTATTAGGGATGATAAGGGCGTTAGGGCAATTGTAGAGGAAAAGGATTGTAGTGAATCGGAAAGAAGGATTAGGGAGATTAACTCTGGAATCCTTCTAATGGACACGGCACTTATGAAGGAAAACTTAGAAAAGTTAACTTCAGATAATGCCCAAGGAGAGTATTATTTAACGGATTTGGTAGAGCTTTTTTCTGCTCAAGGTAAAAGAGTGGACGCCTATTTGATTGATGATGCCAAGGAGACTGCGGGCATAAATGATAGGGCCCAGCTGGCAGAAGGTAGGCAGATTCTCCAGGAAAGAATAATTGAAGGCCATCTTAAAAATGGAGTTAGCATAATTGATCCTTCTAGAGTTTATATTGAGCCAGGGGTCAAGATAGGTCCTGATGTTGAAATTTGGCCAGATGTCTACCTAAGAGGTAATACAGTAATTGAAGAGGATGTCTATATAGGGCCGGGAGTGGACCTTGAGAATTGCTATCTTGAATCTGGCGTTAGAATAGATTACAGCAAGGCTATTGAGGCTAGGGTAGGTAAAAATACTGTTGTTGGCCCCTATAGCTATCTAAGACCTGGTAGTAAGATTGGTGAAAGTTGTAAGGTGGGAGATTTTGTTGAAATAAAGAACTCTACAATAGGAGATGAAACCAAGATTAGTCACCTGGCATATGTCGGGGACGCGGACTTAGGCTCCAATATTAATGTTGGATGTGGTACTATATTTGTGAACTATGATGGCAAAGAAAAGCACAGATCCATAGTTGGGGATGGCGCTTTTCTAGGTTGTAATAGTAACCTTATTGCCCCAGTAGAAATTGGGGACAATGCCTTTGTTGCCGCAGGAACTACTGTCGATAAAGATGTGCCTGCAGATGCACTGAGCATTGGAAGGGTTAGATCTCAAATCAAGGAAGACTGGAACAAGTCTAAATAAGGGGAGGAAATAATGCATAAAACTGGGGAGGTTGTAAAGATATTTGCGGGCAATGCCAGCAAGAATCTTTCCCGCAAAATTTGTAAGGAGCTGGGATTACCACTAGGCGATGCCAAGGTGGGGACCTTTAGTGATGGAGAAATTACTATAACAATTGATGAAAGTGTCAGGGGAGCTGATGTATTCATTATCCAATCCACTGCTCCGCCCCAAGTTAATAATTATTTGATGGAATTACTTATTTTAGTTGACGCCTTAAAAAGAGCTTCTGCAGGAAGGATTACTGCAGTAATTCCTTACTATGGATATGCTCGTCAGGATAGAAAGGCCAAGGCAAGAGATCCAATCAGTGCCAAGCTTGTTGCCAATATTCTAACCACTGCTGGTGCTGATAGAGTTCTAACCATGGACCTACATGCTGCCCAGATTCAGGGGTACTTCGATATACCCCTAGATCACCTTCTAGGTCAGCCACTGTTAGCTGATTATGTTAGGCGAAAAAACCTAGAGGATGTGGTAGTTGTCTCGCCCGACTTTGGTTCTGTAACTAGGGCCAGGGATTTCTCATCAAAAATTGAAAAGAGCAGCATTGCTATTATTGAGAAGAGAAGACCTGAAGCAAATAAGACAGAAGTAATGAGCGTAATTGGTGATGTCAAGGATAAAAACGTTGTCCTTGTTGATGATATGATTGATACTGCAGGCACCCTCTGTCAAGCTGCAAATGTGCTAATTGAAATGGGAGCCAAGAGTATTATAGCCTGCTGTACCCATGCTGTCTTTAGTGGACCTGCTATTGAGAGATTAGAGGCTAGCCCCATCGATGAGGTTGTAATTCTAGATACTATAGAGCTAAGTGCTGACAAGAGATTTGATAAGCTCACAATCCTAAGTTCTGCCAAGGTCTTTTCTGAGGCTATAAAGAGGATCTATCAAAATGAGTCGGTTTCAGAACTCTTTAATGGTAAATAAGTGAAAATAATAATAGGACTTGGCAACCCAGGTAGGGACTATGCCAATACCCGGCATAATGTAGGTTTCCTAGTTCTTGATAAACTAGCAGACAGACTAAATATGGAATTTAATAAGGCTAAATTTTCAAGCCTAGTAGCAGAAGGGCAGTATAGGGGAGAAAAACTTCTCCTAGTTAAGCCCACTACCTTTATGAATCTTAGTGGTAATGCAGTCCAGCAAATCCTATCCTTTTACAAAGAGGATGCCAGTCAAATTCTAGTTATTTACGATGATATAGATCTAGAAGTGGGCATGCTTCGTATAAGAAAAAACGGAGGACCTGGAACCCACAATGGTATGAGGGATATTATTAGGAAGATAGGTAGTCAAGATTTTCCTAGAATAAGGCTGGGTATAGGTCAGGATCCAAATATTCCTTTAGCTAGTTTTGTCCTTTCACGTTTTTCTTCTGAAGAGGAAGATCTTATGGAAGATGTTATAGATGAGGCTGCCAGGGCTGCCGAAGCTATCTTAAAAGACGGTCTAGACAAGGCTATGAATAGTTTTAATAGGAGAAGCTAATGGAGCTTGAAAAGCTAATTCCCGAGCTTCCAGAGGGTAAGAAAATACAACTTGATGTGGTGAGTGAATCCTTGGATTCACTCTTTTTAAGCAGGGCCTATAGAAAAAAGGCCCTACTTGTGGTAGGAGATCTTCTAACTGCAGAAAGGTTTTTTGAGGAGCTCAGCCAGCTGGACCAAAAGGTATATTTGCTTCCAGAAAAGGAGAGCCTTTTAAGAGAGGCCTTCTATTCATCAGAGGAGATGCTGCTGGAGCGCTCTGGAATACTAAAGGACTATAAAGAGGGGATTCTAATAAGCTCTGTTAAGGGGCTGGCCTACAACCTGCCCTCAAGAGAGGATTTCTTTAAAGGCTCGATTAGGCTAGACCTAGATAGTAGTATTGATAGAGAGAGTCTTCTTGATAGATTAACGGAGCTAGGTTATGAGAGGAGTCCCAGCACAGAAAAATGGGGAGATTTTTCAATAAGAGGGGATATATGCGACGTCTTTGTTCCCGGAGAGAACAAGCCTTTTAGGATTGAGTTTTTTGGTGATGAGGTCGATGGCATGAGAAGCTTTGAGCCTGAAAGCCAAAGGAGCCTTGAAAATCTTTTTGAGCTGACAATTACACCAGCCAAGGAGAATAGGCTAAGGGAAGTATCCTACCTAGAAGACTGGGCTGAAGATATCTTTATCTATGATAGCCAGGCTAGCCTAAATAGGTATGGAGATTTTTACAAGGATAGCCTAATTAGGATTGAAGAAAACCCCCAGATACCTGTGCCAAGAGATCCACTAAGTATTGAGAAGATTTTTAGGGAGGCCAGACTCCTTATCAGTCCCCATCATGAGCCCTCTTATAAGGACAGGGAGCTAATTAGTGTAGGCTCTAGAAGAAATATTGATTATAGAGGAAGGCTTTGGGATTTTTATGAAGACCTGAGTTCAAGGCAGGACTGGCTCCAGATTGTCCTAATAAGCAGCCTTAAAAGCCCTTTAATAGATGAGTTTAAAAAGGAAGGCCTTGTATTTGAGCTTGAACCTAAAACCCCATCTAAAGGAAGGCTTAATCTCTATGTCAGTAGTCTTCCCAAGGGCTTTGTCTATGAGGAAAACTCTTTAATAGTTTATAGCCAGACAGAGCTTCTAGGGGGGCAAAAAAGAAGAAGGCCCCGCCACTTCCAAGAGGACTCCATGGCCATTAGCTCTTTTCTAGATTTGAAGGTAGGAGACTATGTTGTTCATAGAAACCACGGTATAGGAAGATATGGGGGCCTGGTTCAAAGCCAGGTTGAAGGTCATATAAGGGACTATATAGAAATAAGCTATAGAGGAGGAGATGTCCTATATATTCCATCGGACCAGCTTAGCATGATTCAGCGCTATGTTGGAGGCGAGTCTAGGACTGTTGGCCTTAGTAAGCTAGGTAGTAATGACTGGAAGAAGAAAAAGGCCCAGGCCAAAAAGAGCATAGAAGATTTAACTGAAATGCTTTTAGAGCTTTATGCCAAAAGAGAAAGTGTTGATGGCTACGCATTTTCAGAGGATGGTCCCTGGCAGCAGCAGTTTGAGCTGGATTTTGATTATGAGGAGACTGATGATCAGCTAGCTGCCATCGAAGCTATTAAGAGGGATATGGAGTCTACTAGGCCCATGGATAGGCTTCTACTGGGAGATGTGGGCTTTGGAAAGACCGAGGTAGCCTTTAGAGCTATTTTTAAGGCTGCCATGGATAGTAAACAGTCGGTATTTTTAGTGCCAACTACTGTGTTATGCCAGCAGCACTTTGAAACTATGAGAAGGCGTTTTAAGGATTTTCCTATTAAGATAGCGGCCCTATCAAGGCTAACTACCCCTAGTCAAAGAGAGCTAATTTTAGAGGGGCTTGATAAAGGGACCATAGATGTAGTGGTAGGAACCCACATGGTTTTTAACCCCAAGGTCAAGTTCAAGGATCTGGGCCTCTTTGTCATTGATGAGGAGCAGCGCTTTGGTGTTGCTGACAAAGAGAAGATTAGAAGGCTAAGGACCCAGGTGGATACGCTAAGCCTTTCTGCTACTCCAATTCCTAGAACCCTCCACCTTTCTCTAGGGGGGATAAGAGATCTTTCTATGCTTAGGCAGGCTCCTAGGAATAGGTATCCTATCCAGACCTATATTGCTAGGAGGGATGAGGCCCTGATTAGAGAGGCTATTCTAAGGGAATTCGAAAGAGAGGGCCAGGTTTACTATATTTATAACAGGATTGAGGATATGGATAGGGTCCTGGCCAAGCTAAGAGGGTTTTTCCCCGAGAAGAGGATAGAGGCTGCCCATGGAAGAATGCAAAGGGCTAGGCTTGAAAAGACCATGCTTGATTTTCGCTCGGGAGAGATTGATGTATTAATTTCTACAACAATTGTTGAAACGGGAATGGATATATCTAATGTAAATACCCTAATAGTGGAGAACGCACAAAATTTTGGTCTTTCTCAACTATATCAACTTAGGGGAAGAGTTGGTAGGAGTGATAGGCTAGCCTACGCCTATTTACTCTACCCAAAGGAAGGTGAGCTTAAGGAAGATGCTAGGACCAGACTTGATACTCTAAGAGAGTTTACTGAGTTTGGCTCGGGTTTTAAGATAGCCCTAAGAGATTTAGAAATCAGGGGCTCCGGTAGCATCCTTGGCACCGATCAGTCGGGACATTTTGCAGATATTGGTTACGAATTATATATGGAGATGCTAAGGGAGAAAGCAGATCAGTTAAGGGGAAGGCAGATAAGTACATTTAGAAAGGCTCAAATCCAGCTCAACTCCACAGCCTATATTCCCGAGGGCTATGTACCTAATGAGGAAACCAAGATGGAGCTTTATAGAAAGATTAATAGGGTGGAGACCAGGGAAGATTTAGAGGACCTAGAAGAGGAAATAACTGATAGGTTTGGAACAATGCCTCCTGCTGTAGAGGAGCTGCTTTATATTAGCTACCTATCCTCCCTAGCAGGGGAGATGGGATTTAGTGAGCTTATTTATCAAAAAGGTTTCAAGCTATACTTTGACGAAAAGACTCCCCCTAGTGTAGAATGGTTGCAGCATTTGCATAAAGCCGCACCTCAGGGGGTACAGATAAGAGCAGGTGCTAAACCCTTTCTTTTTATAGAAGAGATAGAGGGTAGCGCTGAAAAAGCGGTAAAGAGACTGGAAAAGCTAAATACTCTTGGCCAGGCCTCTTAACTTAGGAGGAAGAATGAAAAGAAAATTATTGATAGGACTTTTGGTCCTCACGCTTATAGTTGCTAGTGCTTGTAGCAATAGGGCTGAAGAGCCAGAGGCTACTGATGAGATTGAACAATCAGAAGCAGAAAGTGAACTTGAAGAACTACCCAGTCATGATGAGTATGTGGCAGAGGTTGATGGCAGGGGGATTAGTAAGGAAGATTTTGAAAAGAATGTTCTTTTTAGAGAGTACTCCTATATCATGAATTATGGTGAAGATATATTTGAAGGCGATAATGCGAGTAGTTTAAAAAACAGTATTAGATACCAGGTTCAAGAAGAATTAGCAAAAGAATTAATTTACATTATTTTAGCTGAGGCCCAGGGCTATGAGTTGGACTTAGAAGAAGCTAAAACAATATACGAAGATGAGTTTTTGGAAAGAAACACTGATCAGACTCTAAAGTATTTTGCAGATAACAATCTAGATGCAGACTTTGTAATAAATAGGATAGCCATTGATCAGCAGGTAGGTAGCTACATTGAAGCGCTTCAGGAAGATTACATGCAAAGTGATGGTTTTTCTGAAAAAATCCAGTTAGTTGAGCTGGTAAGGGCAAGCCATATCCTTCTTGAAACAAAAGAAGAGGCGGAGGAAGTTTTAAAGCTAATTGAAGAAGAACCATCAAGATTTGAAATGCTAGCCTTAGAGCGATCTACTTGCCCTAGTGCTCAAGTAGAAGGGGATCTTGGATATTTTGAGTATAGTGATATGGTTGAGGAGTTTTCCAAGGCGGCCTTCGATTTGGAGGTTGATGAGGTTTCTCCTATAGTTGAAAGTAGCTTTGGTTTTCACATTATTAAGCTTACTGATAAAGGTAATCTCCTTGATTTGAAAAATAAAGAGACAGAAGATGAATCTTTAGAGGAGAAACTCTTGCAGCTAAGCTATCAGACCTTGGGGGAGAAGATAAATATGCTCTTTGAAAGACAGGTGGAAGAAACTCCCATCACCTACTATAATTTGGATATGTAATGCTTAGTATTGTAGGTCTTGGCCCCGGTGGACTTGATCAGCTTAGTCTAGGGGCCTATAAGGCTTTACAAAATGCTGATAAAATTTTCCTTAGAACCTCCTGGCATCCAGTAGCTCAAGAGCTTGAGTTAGCATATGATAGCTTTGATAGCCTTTATGAGAGTGCCGAGGACTTTGATAGCCTTTATAAAGAGATAGCTAACCGGTTAGAAGAGGAGGCTAAGAGGGCTGATATAGTTTATGCAGTTCCAGGATCTCCTTATGTAGCTGAAAGGACAGTAGAGCTCCTTGCTCATTTAGAGCCTAAGATATACCCTGGAGCAAGCTTTCTTGATGTTGTCACAGGCGCTCTTGGAATTGATTTTACTCAGGGACTTTTGATAGAAGATGGACTTATGGATTTTGAGATTATGAGTCAGGTAGATTTGCTTTTAGTTCAAATCTATAGCAAGGAGGTAGCCTCCAGAGCCAAGCTTAGGCTTATGGAGGTCTATCCAGATGAGCACCCTGTAAAGATTATTAGCCACAGTGGAACTAGTGAAGAGACCCTTGTAGAGGTCATGCTCTTTGAACTGGACAGGCAGGATTTTGATCATCTGACCACGGTCTATATCCCCAAAGACGCTAGGGAGAAAAGAGATTTGAAGGCCCTTTACAGTCTAATGGAAGGTCTTCTTGCTCCTGGAGGATGTCCTTGGGATAGAGCCCAAACCCATGAGAGCCTTAAGCGTTATCTTTTAGAGGAAAGCTATGAGGTAATGGAGGCGATTGACCAGGGGGATTTTGATAGTCTTATGGACGAACTAGGGGACCTACTCTTCCAAGTTGTCTTTCATTCTGCCCTAGCTAGTGAGGAAGGATACTTTGAGCTAGATGATGTAATAGAAGGTTCCTATAATAAAATCTATTCTAGGCACACCCATGTTTTTAGTAGGGATCTAGCTGAGAGTCCTGAGGAAGTTGA
>LFTD01000060.1:11465-61063 GCA_001512625.1 Clostridiales bacterium DTU036
TTAAACAAATTAGTTGAATTTTATTTAAATATCATTGAAAACCTAAAAAAGAGCTTGTATTATCAATGGTTTTTAGATATCATGTATCTAAGTCATTTAAGGAGGAAAGTATGAATAAAACTGAATTAATTACAAGTGTAGCAGAAAAAACAGGCCTTACAAAAAAAATGACACAAGAGTGTGTTGAGGCTGTTTTAAATACTATTGAAGAAGCTCTAGTTGCTGGGGACAAGGTTCAATTAGTAGGATTTGGAACTTTTGAAGTTCGTGACCGTAAGGCCAGACAAGGAAGAAATCCTCAAGAACCTGAGAAGGTAATCGAAATTCCTGCTTCAAAAGCACCTGTTTTCAAAGCTGGTAAGGGTTTAAAAGACTTAGTTAATAAGAAGTCCAAATAAAGAGTAGCTAAGCTACTCTTTATTTCACAGGCATAAAATGCGGGTCGACAAATATTTAAAGGTCTCAAGGATCATAAAACGCCGTACAGTAGCCCAGGAGTTCTGTCGTGCCCAAAAGGTGAAAATCAATGGTAAGATTGCCAAACCTTCTGATAAAGTAGAAGTAGGCGATTTAATGTCAATTCAATTTGGAATGAAAATTGTAGAATTTGAAATCCTTGAAATTAGAGAAAACTCTACCAAGGATAATGCAGCTCAGATGTATAGGGAAGTGATTTAATGAAAAGGAACATAACCAAAAGAAGATTTACCCTAATCATTGTCCTATTGCTGTTCCTCATAGGCCTTTATACCTTTGTCCATCAACAGATGGAGATGAAAAAGCTTAAGGAGGACCGCATTGCTCTGCAATTAGAAGTCCAGCGTCTAGAATTACTAAAGGCCAATCTTGAAGAAGAGCTGCGTAGGTCTGGTTCCTTGGCCTATATTGAAGATGTCGCCCGGGGCCAGCTAAAGATGGTTATGCCAGACGAAATGCTTTATGTGATCCATGATTGAGGAGGAAAAGTCAAGAGAAATCTTGGCTTTTATTTATTATGAAAGCTATAATTGATGTGGGAAGCCAGTCCCTGAGGCTTCTCAAATTTTCTTCTATGGAAGATTTATTAAGAGGGGATATCAAACTTGAAATTTGTCCCTTGGCTAGGGATTTAGTTGATAATAGATTAAATGACAACAGAAAAAAAGAAGCACTTAAAATAATCCAAGGTTTCATATCAAGCCTAGATACAAATGAGGTCTACCTTTATGCCACCAGCGCCCTTAGAGAGGCTCTGGATGGTCAGCATTTTATTGAGGAGATTATTGAGAGCTTTGGAATAAAGGCTGAGATTATCTCAGGTGATGAAGAAGCTAGGCTAGGTGAGATGGGGGTTAGGATTTTAGCTGGTCAAGGACAGCTAAGTTTTCTAGATCTAGGAGGTGGCTCAACAGAGTTACTTTTAGAAGGAAGTAGACTTTCCTTTCCCATGGGTGTAGTTCGCTATAATGACCAGGTTAGGCTGGAGGATTATTTCTCAGGTCTAGGTAAAGTCCAAGGAAATTTATATGGAATTGGAGGCAGTCTAAGTGTATTTACTAGCCTTATTCAGGGTATAAACTACTATGATAGAAAGCTTATAAATGGAAAGACTATATCCAGAAAAGAAATAAATTCTTTAACCATAAAAATGGCAGCTCTAGATCTTAAAGAAAGAAGGCTTTTCCTAGGAGAGTTTTCAAAGAGGGCCGAAACTATAGTAGCTGCAGGCAAGATTTTAGATTATATTTTAGGAAGATTAGATAAAGAACTGATTTATTGTGATTATACTGGCCTTGAGGCCTATGCAATTGATAGGAAGCTTGTATGAAGTTAAATCCCAAAGTAGAGGGAAGTATACTCCTAGCTTTTAGCGGGGGGGCAGATTCTGTAGTACTTTTAGACCTGCTTATAAAAGCCGGTTATTTTGTTGAGCTTTTACACCTGGACCATAACCTAAGAGAAACGTCAAAAAGAGATGCAGACTTTTGCAAAGAACTTGCAGATAAAAAGGGTCTTACCCTGCATAGTTATAGTATTGATGTTGAAAACTATTGTAAGGAAGCTGGACTAGGAATAGAAGAGGGGGCTAGAAAACTTAGGTATGAGCTGCTAAGGAGAACCAAAGAAGAAAGAGGCCTTGACTATATTGCCACTGCCCACCACCTAGATGATCAGATGGAGACCTTCTTTATTAATCTTTTTCGCGGAAGTGGTTCTGCAGGCCTAGGCGCAATATACCCCTTAAAAGATGGACTTTACAGGCCCCTTCTTTCTTATAGGAAGGCTGAGATTCTTAGTTATGTAGAAGAAGAGGGTCTAGATTTTGTAGATGATGAGACTAACTTTGAGTCAATTTATAGAAGAAATAAGATTAGACTAGAACTTATACCTTTATTAGAAAAGTACTATTGTCCCAGACTAGATAAGAGGCTTTACCAAAGCACCCAGATACTTAGGGAAGAAAGAGACTATATTGATCAGCAATTAGAAAATAGTATTGATTTAAATAAGGAGTTATATGGCTTAGAAGAGATAGAGGCCCTTCATCCAGTGTTAAAGAAAGCTCTCCTTAGAAGAAAATTCTCTCTGAGTTATCCCCAGGTTCAAGAAGCCATGGATATTTTAGAGGGGAGGACCTATGGAGAAAAGATCTATAAAGAAGGTATTTTAAGAAGGGAACAAGATTATTTTTATATGGGGCCTATTTTTGATAAAAAAGCGGTTACATTTCAATTAAATATGGGTAAAAACTCCTTTGAAGGCTACAAAATTGAGCTTTCAAAATCCACAAAACCGTTTTTTTCTAAAGATATACATAGTATAGCTGAAGAAATGGCTACAGAAGGTCTAGTTATAAGAAAAAGAAGGCCTGGAGATGTTTTTTCACCTAGTGGAATGGGGGGGACAAAAAAACTTAAAGATTTCTTTATTGATGAGAAAATTCCCCTTTCCCAAAGGGACAAATATTTGCTACTTGCATCAGGAAAACGGGTATTTTGGATACTAGGACTTAGAAAATCTCAAACACCCACAAGTGGTAGTAGTTATATACAAGTTTTGATTGAAAAAGACGATGAACTAGTGTAACATAAATGGGTGTATAAGGAGGCAGTGACTTGAAAGGATTACAGAAAAACCTGTTTTTTTGGTTACTCATTCTGATGGTCTTGGTCTTTGTGTTTTGGAGTTCCCTCCAGCCAAGCCAAGAGACAGTTGAGTTAAATTTTACAGATGTTATGACAAAAATAAAGACCGATGAGGTTAAAAGCATCGGTGTTAAAGACAATGTAGTTGGTGGGTATTTGAAGGATGACCAAGAGTTCTCGGTCTATGTTCCTGAGATGTTCTCCCTCTACTATGGTACTGAGATTTTAAGGGCTGCCGAGGAACAGGGTATTCCAATAGAAACCTTTGCTCCTGATACGGAACCCTTATGGCTGAGTATTCTTCCCACTTTAGCCCTTATGGGTGTTATGCTCTTTGCCTGGTTCATGCTAATGAATTCCAGTCAGGGAGGGGCTAACAAGGCCATGAGCTTTGGTAAGAACAAGGCCAAGCTCCATAAGCAGGAGGAGACCAAGAAGGTAACTTTTGCTGAAGTGGCAGGCCTTGAGGAAGAAAAGGAAGAAATGAAGGAAATCGTCGATTTCCTCAAAAACCCTGGCACCTATAAGAAGCTGGGAGCTAGAATACCAAAGGGTGTTCTTATGAGCGGTCTACCAGGAACTGGAAAGACCTATCTGTCAAGAGCCATAGCTGGAGAGGCTAATGTCCCTTTCTACAGTATAAGTGGTTCTGACTTTGTTGAAATGTTTGTAGGTGTTGGAGCTTCTAGGGTTAGAGATCTTTTCAATACAGCCCGTAAGGATGCACCTTGTATAGTCTTTATTGATGAGATTGATGCCGTAGGAAGGCACAGGGGTGCAGGTCTTGGCGGAGGAAATGATGAAAGAGAACAAACTCTAAACCAACTACTGGTTGAAATGGATGGGTTTGGTGACCATGAAGGCATCATCGTTATCGCAGCTACCAATAGACCAGATATCCTTGACCCAGCCCTGCTTCGTCCAGGAAGATTTGACAGACAGATTTATGTTAGCCCACCTGATGTAAAGGAAAGAGAAGCAGTTTTAAAGGTCCACTCAAGAAATAAACCCTTAGCAGAGGATGTGGATTTTAAAGTGATTGCAAAAAGGACCCCAGGCTTTACTCCAGCTGACCTTGAGAACATGCTCAATGAAGCGGCGCTTATTACAGCTAGGAGAAAGCAGTCGGTTATAACAATGGACATTATTGAAGAAGCCACAACAAAGGTAATTGTAGGGGTGGAAAAGAAGTCCAAGGTAGTAAATGATAGGGAAAGAAGACTGGTATCAGTCCACGAGGCTGGCCACGCTGTGGTTGCCACCCTACTTCCCAATACTGACCCTGTCCATACTGTAACAATTGTCCCAAGGGGAATGGCTGGCGGCTTCACTATGCAGCTACCAGAAGAAGAAAAGAACTATATGACCAAGGGCCAAATGCTTTCGGATATAATGGTACTTCTAGGTGGTAGAGCAGCTGAAAAAATTGTTTTAGAAGATATATCCACTGGGGCATCCAATGACCTGGAAAGGGTGGCCAAGGTTGCCAAGGACATGGTAGTCAAGTATGCCATGAGCGATAACCTTTCACAAATGAGCTATGGTGGAGATGATAATGTCTTCATAGGTAAGGACTTAACTACTAAAAGGGATTATTCAGAGCAGGTTATTAGTGAAATCGATATGGAAATCCGCCAGATAGTTGATAGAGCCTATGACCAAACCCTTAGTTTGCTGAGGAATAATCGGGATAAACTTGATGCTGTCGCCATGGCTCTTAGTGAGTATGAAACTATAGATGCCAGTGAGTTTGAGCTTGTAATGAACCAAGGCTTTGAGGCACTAAAGGCTCTTAAAGATGCCGAGAATGGCCTTGAAAGTAAAGAAGTTGTAGACCAGGATGTAGAAGTGGTTCTTGAAAATTAGTAGTTGGGAGCGAGTAATGCTCGCTCCTTTATTATAGGAGGAAAAATGACACCAAGGGAAGTAACACTGAGTTATTATAAGAAAAGTCAGGTTTTTCTTAAGAGAAGTAAGACTTCGATTCTTGTTGGGGCCATTATGGCGGGTATGCTGATTTCCATGGGAGGTTTTGCAACCTACACATCTACAGTTGACAGTGCTGCCTTTATTGGTCTTGGCTTTACCAAGATACTTAGGGGGCTCATATTCTCCTTTGGACTTATGTCAATTGTTTTTAGTGGGGGAGACCTTTTTACAGGAACCCTGCTCTATGTGCCAGGTACCACTAGTAAAGAAAAACTTGAACTTGTAAAAAGAATGGGTATAGTCCTCTTTGGTAACTTTTTAGGTTCCATCTTTTTATATTTTGTTCTATCTTGGGCTGGCAGCATGAGTACTAGCTTTCATGATACTATAAGGCCTGTTGCTGAAGCAAAGCTTGCACTCAGTCCCTTTCAAGCAGTAGCTGCAGGATTCTTATGTAACTTTCTTGTTACTTTAGCCCTTAGGACCATTGAAGCCTCATCTGATTTTGCTGGTAAGGCCCTGGCTAATGCCCTTGTAATAGCGGTCTTTATTATCGGAGGCTTTGAGCACAGTGTAGCTAATTTCTTTACCCTACCTGCTGGTATGGGCATTGGTGTTCTAGCTACAGCTGCCTTTTATAAGAATATTTTCTTTGTTGTAATTGGCAATGCTCTAGGAGGGGCTTTCTTAGGCTATATGTCCAACTTTATTTATAAGGACCTTTAAGAAAACCGCATGGCGGTTTTTTTTAATTATCTTACTATGTATAAATTGCATTTGATTAATTTGCTAAAAAAGGAGGCTATTCGTTGTGTTGAATAAGAAACTTAGAGACTTTAGAAAGTTGCTTCATATTAACCCTGAAGCAAGTTGTGAAGAAGTAAAAACTAGAGCCCTGATAAAAGAATTTCTTGAAGATAATACAGTAAATTTAGAGGTTCATGATAGGGGAGCTTGGCTCTATGGCTATAAGGATGAAGGGGCTGACCAGACTCTGCTATTTAGGGCTGATTTTGATGCCATTGAAGGAGAAGAGGGCTGCTATCATGGATGTGGACATGATGGCCATACGGCTATTCTTGCAGGTTTGGCCATAAAGCTTGATCAGGAAAAGATAGGTAAGAACATAGTATATCTATTTCAGCATGCTGAGGAAAATGCAGAGGGAGCCAAAGAGTGCTTGGATATTTTTAAGGAAAGGCACATTGATTATGCCTTTGCCCTTCATGGTCATGTGGGCTTAGAAATCGGGTGGGCTGGGGTTCACGAAGACCTAGTCTGCTGCGCCTCTCAAGGCCTTTTAATCCAGCTAAGGGGTATTCAGTCCCATGCATCGGCACCTGAGGAAGGCTTAAACCCTGCTTATCTAATGTCAGAGCTGGTGTTACTTCTCAAACCTTTAGCAGACTTTAGAGGTTTTGGACCAATGGAATGGAATGATAGAATTTATGATGGAATGATTATGGCCACAATTGTTTATCAGAAGCTGGGAGAAAAGTCCTTTGGTATTTCGCCATTTAAGGCTGAACTGGGCCTTACAATTAGGGCCTACCACGAAGATGAGATGAAAATTCTAAGGCAGACTATTGAAGAATTTATTAAAAACAGGGCAGAAGAGTTGGGGCTTGATTACAGCCTAGAAGACCTGGATGTTTTTCCGGAAACTAAGAACCAAGCCCAGCTAGTTAAAAGGGTCAAGAAAATTTGGAAGGACCAGGGGCTTAACTATGTTGAAAGAGAATATCCCCACAGAGGCAGTGAAGATTTTGGATATATATCAAAAGAGGTTCCTTCTTGCTACTTTGAACTGGGTTTAGGAGAGGGTCCCCCTTTACATAACCTGGATTTTGAATTCAAAGATGAGGCTTTGGATGCTGGGATAAATTTCTTTGAAACACTGGCTAGAGCAGATTTCATCTGATAATTATAGGGCAAAACAATTGTATTTTTATTAAGAAATGAAATTTTTATTGCATAATTAGGAAATAATAGAGTTTTTGCAAGAAAATCTACCTTTTGTTTTGAAACTATGCTATACTAAGACCGATATATATTTTGAAAATTGGCCATATATTAAGGATTTGACTTTGATAATACTTTCACGTTTTGGGAGGATTGTGAAGATGTATGATGACAAAAAACTAGATGGTTTAAAAGACTCTTTAAGGGACTATGAGGCTAAGGTAGAGAAAAGCATAGCCCGTTTTCCTGAAAGAAAGGAAGTATTTTACACAGGGAGTAAGGAGAAGGTTGATAGGCTCTATACTCCTCTTGATTTAGAGGAAGATGACTTTAACGAAAAGATTGGTTTCCCAGGCAGCTATCCCTATACTAGAGGGGTTCAGCCCAACATGTACAGGGGAAGACTTTGGACCATGAGGATGTATGCAGGCTTTGCTACAGCTGAGGAGTCTAACAAGAGATATAAGTACTTAGTTGAGCAAGGTTCTTCTGGCCTTAGTGTTGCCTTTGACCTACCTACTCAGATAGGCTATGACTCTGATCATGCTTTAAGTGAAGGAGAGGTTGGCAAGGTTGGTGTTGCTATAGATAGTCTTGCTGATATGGAGATACTCTTTGATGGAATTCCACTAGACAAGGTTTCGACATCCATGACCATAAATGCACCTGCAGCAGTTCTTTTAGCCATGTATATTGCGGTGGCTGAAAAACAAGGAGTAGAGGCTTCTAAGCTTCGTGGAACCATTCAAAATGATATCCTTAAAGAGTATATTGCAAGAGGGACCTACATATTCCCAACTGAACCATCTATGAGGCTGATTACTGATATTTTTGAATACTGCTCAGAGGAGGTTCCCCTTTGGAACACCATCAGTATTTCTGGTTACCATATTAGGGAGGCAGGTTCTACTGCAGCCCAAGAGGTTGGCTTTACCCTTTCAGATGGTATTGCCTATGTAGAGGCTGCTCTTAAAGCTGGCCTTGATGTAGACACTTTTGGCCCAAGATTATCCTTCTTCTTTAATGCCCACAATGACCTCCTAGAGGAAGTTGCTAAATATAGAGCAGCAAGAAGACTTTGGGCTAAGATTATGAAGGAGCGCTTCGGGGCCAAAGACCCAAAGAGTATGATGATGAAGTTCCATACTCAAACCGGAGGATCCACTTTAACTGCTCAGCAGACAGAAAACAACATAGTTAGGGTTACTATTCAGACCCTTGCAGCTGTGCTAGGAGGAACCCAGTCCCTACACACCAATAGTAAGGATGAGGCCCTAGCCCTTCCAACAGAGGAATCGGTTATGACTGCCCTTAGAACCCAGCAGATTGTCGCCCACGAGTCAGGTGTGACAAATACAGTGGACCCACTGGCTGGCAGCTACTATATTGAAGCTAAAACCAGTGAGATAGAAGAAGCAGCCATGGAGTACATTAAGAGGATTGATGAAATCGGTGGAGCTGCTAAGGCTATTGATGAGGGATATATCCAAAGAGAAATTATGGATGCTGCCTACAACTACCAGAAGGATGTTGAAGATGGAGAGGCCATAGTTGTTGGAGTTAATAAATATCAAATTGAAGAAGAAACACCCCAAAATCTACTAAGAGTAGATCCTATCGTAGGCGAAAACCAGAAAAAGAAGCTAAGAGCTCTTAAAGAATCTAGGGATCAAGCAGCAGTTGATAAGGCTTTGCTAGAGCTTAAGAAGGTGGCACAAAGTGATGAGAACATCATGCCAGCCATTCTAGCAGCTGTGAAAACCTATGCCAGTTTGGGTGAAATCACCGATGTATTAAGAGAAGTTTTCGGCGAATATAAGCAAGCCGTTATAGTATAAGGAGATGAAATGGAAAAGCCTATTCGTGTTTTAGTAGGAAAACCCGGTCTAGATGGCCATGATAGGGGGGCCAAGGTAATAGCAAGAGCCCTTAGGGATGCAGGTATGGAAGTAATTTATACAGGCCTTCGTCAAACACCTGAGCAAATTGTTCAAGCAGCCATTCAAGAAGACGTAGACTGTGTTGCAGTCAGTATATTAAGTGGTGCTCACAATACTCTACTTCCAAAAATTAACCAGTTACTAATTGATGGAGACGCCGCAGATATACTTTTTGTTGCCGGTGGAGTAATTCCAGAAGCTGATATCCAATTTCTAAAGGATAATGGGGTAAAGGCTGTCTTTACACCTGGAACTCCAACAACTGTTAGTATCGATTTTATAAAAGAGAACGTAAAGCGATAAGATGAATTATAAAGAAGTCACATGGAAGAACAAAAGACAAATAGGTCGCATGATTACCATGGTGGAGAATGCTGTAGAAGGCCATGAAGAGGTTTTTGAAGCTCTTTATGAGAAGACTGGGTCTGCCTATGTAATTGGCATAACTGGTCCTCCTGGAGCAGGAAAGAGCTCTCTTACCGATATTCTGGCTAGGAGTTTTATATCCAGGGATAAGAATGTTGGCATCATCGCCATTGACCCCACCAGCCCTTTTACAGGGGGATCAATCCTAGGAGATAGAATCAGGATGAATGAGCTCTCCACAGACCCCAGGGTGTTTATTCGCTCCATGGGAAGCCGGGGCCAATTAGGTGGTCTCTCAGCTGCTACCTCATCTGCTGTTCAAATTCTTGATGCAGTGGGTGCCGACATAATAATAATTGAAACCGTTGGGGTAGGTCAGTCTGAGGTTGAGATTGTAAAGCATGCCGATAGTATTCTTATGGTCATGGTACCTGGACTGGGAGATGACATCCAGGCTATGAAGGCTGGAATAATGGAAATTGGTGATATATTTGTTATCAATAAAAGCGACCTACCTGGTGCCAATAAGACCAAGATAGAAGTGGAGGCCATGCTGAGCTTTATGCCTAAAAAGTCATGGAGGCCACCTGTTCTGCTGGCTTCTGCCACTAAAGAAGAAGGCATTGAGGAAGTGGTGGACGCCCTTGAATCTCATAGAGCCTTTCAAGAGGAAGATGGACTTCTTTTTGAAAGAAGAAAGCGCAATCTTAATGAGCTACTCTTTGAGATACTCCAAGATAAGCTTTTTAGGCAGGTAAAAAAACTCGAGGACTACCCCTTAGTTTTAGAAGAGCTCACTGAGAAGACTATAGACCCCTACGCCGCAGCTAATCAGCTTTTTGAAAAAATATAGGAGGATTCATGGAAGTACTTAGGCTAGACCATATTGGTATTGCAGTTGAAAGCCTGGATGACGCCCTACCTTTTTGGAGGGATGTGCTGGGACTTGAACTTGCAGGTATTGAAGTAGTAGAAGAACAGAAGGTAAGGGTTGCATTTTTACCTGTTGGAGACACAGAGGTAGAACTTCTAGAATCTACCCATGAGGATGGACCTATATCAAAGTTTATTGAAAGAAATGGTGGTCCTGGTATTCAGCATCTAGCCTTTAGAGTGGATGATATTGAAGAGGGAATTGCCTATATGAAGGAAAAAGGAATGCTGATGATTGATGAAAACCCCCGCTATGGAGCAGGTGGAGCCAGTATTGCCTTTGTACACCCCAAGAGTAGTGGGAGAGTTCTAATAGAGCTTTCTGAGAGAGAATAAATCATTGGAGGAAAGAATGGATAAAAACAAACTCCTTGTAGAGAAAAAGGAGAAAGTCGTTGCCGGTGGTGGTGCTAAAAGAGTAGAAAGCCAGCACGCAAAGGGTAAGCTAACTGCAAGAGAGCGTCTGGAACTTCTCTTTGATGAGAACACCTTTGTAGAACTTGATGCTTTTGTTACCCACAGAGCTACAAGCTTTGGTATGGACAAGGTTGAGGCCCCTGGAGAGGGAGTTGTTACTGGCTATGGCTATGTCAATGATAGACTAGTTTATGCCTATGCTCAGGATTTTACAGTTATCGGTGGAAGCCTTGGTGAGATGCATGCAGCTAAAATTGTAAAGGCACAAGAGAATGCTTTGAAGGTAGGTGCCCCTATAGTTGGTCTTAATGACTCAGGTGGAGCCAGGATTCAAGAAGGCGTTGACGCTCTTTCTGGCTATGCAAAGATTTTTTATGCCAACACCATGTCTTCTGGCGTAATCCCACAGATTACAGCTATCATGGGACCCTGTGCCGGCGGGGCAGTGTATTCCCCAGCTCTAACTGACTTTGTCTTTATGGTAGATAAAACAGCCCAGATGTTCATAACTGGCCCCCAAGTAATTGAGACAGTTACTGGTGAGAAGGTATCAGCAGAGGATCTTGGTGGTTCCATGACCCATAACTCCACATCGGGAGTTGCTCATTTTCATAATCTAAGCGATGAGGATACTATTAGTGAGATTCGCAGGCTACTTAGCTTCCTACCAAGTAATAATGCCGAAAGAACACCTCTAGTAGATAGCGGTGAAGTAGAAGGCTTCCTAGAGCATCTTGACAGCTTTATACCTGAAAATCCCAATAAACCCTATGATATGAGAGATATTATTACTAGCCTTGTTGATAATGGTGACTTTATGGAGTATCAAGCCTACTATGCTCAAAACATCATAACTGGTTTTGCTCGCATGGGCGGTAGAAGTGTTGGCGTTGTTGCTAACCAGCCTAAAGTCCTAGCCGGAACCCTTGATGTAAATGCCTCTGATAAGGCAGCTAGATTTATTAGAACCTGTGACGCCTTTAACATTCCTCTTTTAAACCTTGTTGATGTTCCTGGTTTTTTACCTGGAACCGAGCAGGAGTACACTGGAATTATCCGTCACGGTGCCAAGATGCTCTATGCCTATAGCGAGGCCACAGTTGCCAAGGTTACTCTGATTGTCAGAAAGGCCTATGGTGGAGCCTATATTGCCATGTGTAATAAGGAACTTGGAGCTGATATAGTTTATGCTTGGCCAACTGCTGAAATCGCAGTTATGGGACCCCAGGGTGCTGCCAATATTATCTTTAGAAAAGAAATTGGTGAAGCAGATGATCCGGTGGCTGAAAGAGCGGCCCGTATAAACCAATATGATGAAGAATTTGCAACTCCATATAAGGCAGCTGAAAGAGGCTATGTTGATGATGTTATCCTACCCCATAGCTCCAGAGCCAGGCTAGTTGACGCCTTTGTAATGCTAGAGAGCAAGCGTGAGAGTTTACCCCGTAAGAAACACGGCAACATGCCACTATAGGAGGTAAAATGAAAGAGTTTGCAGCCCTACAAGATATGTCACAAATGCCCGTAATGGAAAGGCTTATAAATGCCCTTATAGTTACAGCTTTAGGAATGGGGATAACTTTTATAGTTCTAATACTTCTTCTCTATGCTATCAAGGCTATGAGCAGGCTGTTAAACCCAGTTAAAGCGCCAACGGACTTGGTAAAAGACCAGCCTCAAGCTAAGAAGGAGCCTCTTCAGGTAGTAAGCCAGGATGATGAAGAAGAACTTGTTGCTATTTTGATAGCAGCTATAGCAGCTTCCAGTGGACAAAGCCAGGATCAGATTAAGATTCGAGGATATAGGGAAGTAGGAAATAACATACCACTTTGGAGCCAGGCTGGTGTTTTAGAAACAATGAATAGAGAAATTTATTAGGAGAATAAAAAAGCATGAAAACATACAAAATTACTGTTAATGGAAAAGTTTATGAAGTAGAAGTAGAAGAGCTAGGCGGAGTAGCTAGACCAGCAGCAGCCCCAGCTCAAACCCCAGCTCCAGCGCCAGTAGCAGCCCCAGCTCCAGCAGCCGCACCTGCAGCTGCTCCAGTAGCCGGTGGTGGTGCAGGCTCCATTGATGCCCCAATGCCTGGAACAATAGTTGATGTTTTAGTTTCTCCTGGTGATCAGGTTGAGGCTGGACAGGTTCTTGTTATCCTAGAAGCTATGAAAATGGAAAATGAAATTATGGCACCCAGTGCTGGTACAGTAACTCAAGTCAATACCACAAAGGGAGCCGCAGTAAACTCAGGTGATTCTTTACTTGTATTAGGCTAGGAGGCCAGTCTTGGTTGATGTATTTATAAACTTCTTCAAATCCTCTGGATTTGTAGCAATGGATATTAAGACGATAATCATGCTGTGCATTAGCTTTGTGCTTATGTACCTTGCTATCGTCAAGCAGTTTGAACCACTGCTATTAATTCCCATATCCTTTGGAATGTTCTTAGCCAACCTTCCACTGGCTGGGATGATGGATCCACCAACTGAAAATCAAATTGGTGGTGTCCTCTATTATTTATACCAGGGAGTTTCCCTGGGGGTCTTCCCACCTCTGATTTTCATGGGGGTAGGGGCTATGACGGACTTTGGTCCACTAATTAGTAACCCTAAGAGTCTACTTCTTGGTGCTGCAGCCCAGTTTGGAATCTTTGCAACCTTTATTGGTGCGGTGGTTTCAGGGGTCTTTACAGCAGCAGAAGGAGCCTCAATTGGTATTATTGGTGGAGCTGACGGACCTACTGCCCTATATCTAACGTCTTTACTAGCTCCCCATCTACTTGGTTCTATTGCCATTGCAGCCTATTCATATATGGCTCTAGTACCTGTAATTCAGCCTCCTATTATGAAGGCCCTTACCACAAAAGAAGAGCGAATGATAAAAATGGAGCAGCTCAGAGTAGTTACTCAAAAAGAAAAGATTATCTTCCCAATTATGGTAACTCTTCTGGTTTCTCTTATAGTTCCTGCTGCAGCTCCACTAATTGGAATGCTGATGTTGGGTAATCTCTTTAGAGAGGTCCTAATAGTAGATAAGCTTAAGCATGCTGCCAGTGAAACCCTAATGTACATTGTTACAATTTTCCTAGGCACCACTGTTGGCGCTACTGCCAATGCAGAGCAGTTTTTATCTCCTAAGACCCTACTTATTATGGCACTTGGAGTTGTAGCCTTTGGCTTTGGTACTGCAATGGGAGTTCTACTAGCTAAGCTTATGAATAAGTTTACTAAAGATCCCATTAATCCACTTATCGGTTCTGCTGGAGTTTCTGCTGTTCCTATGGCTGCCAGGGTTTCCCAAGTGGTTGGTCAAAAGGAGAATCCAGGCAACTTCCTACTCATGCATGCCATGGGTCCCAACGTTGCTGGAGTTATAGGTTCAGCTGTTGCAGCTGGAGTTCTTTTATCACTCTTCTTATAGAGTGGTGGAATCTGTATAAAAAAAATCGAGCTTTATAAAAGCTCGGTTTTTTAATTTATTCTTTCTTTACTTTCACCATCAAAGAAGTGGAGAGCCCCCTTGTCAGGCGAAAACTTATATTTCTTTCCTTCTTCATACTGGCTATGACCGGGAACTGAGATTATAAAGCTATGTTCACCTAGCTTAGTATAGAGAAGTTTTTCCTTGCCCAGCATCTCTATAACTTCTACAAGAACCTCTAGACTACCTTCTTTATCTGGAAGGAATCTTTCAGATCTAATACCTAGATAGACCTCCTTATTTTCGTACCCTTTAAGTAGTTCATAATCTTCCTGAGAGGGCTTAATATTTAGACTCCTATCCAAGCTCTGGAAGCTGCCGCCTCTTATCTCGCCCTTTAGGATATTCATGGTTGGAGAGCCTATAAAGCCTGCTACAAAAAGGTTCTCGGGCCTATTGTAGAATTCTTCTGGCTTTCCAACTTGTTGGATCTTTCCCTGGTCTAGAAGGATTATCTTACTAGCCATGGTCATAGCCTCAGTCTGGTCATGGGTTACATATATAGTTGTGGTGTCAAGACTCTTATGAAGTCTTACCAGTTCGATTCTCATGTGCTCTCTAAGTTTGGCATCCAGGTTTGATAGTGGCTCATCCATTAAAAAGACCTTGGGCTTTCTAACCATGGCTCTACCTAGGGCCACCCTTTGCCTTTGGCCTCCTGATATATCAGAAGGTTTGGAGTAAAGATACTCACTTATCTGTAGGACATCTGCGGCTTCTCTTACCCTTTCATCAATAAGTTTCTTACTTTCCTTTCTCATGGCTAGAGAAAAGGCCATATTTTCATAAACACTCATATGGGGATAGAGGGCGTAGCTTTGAAAGACCATGGCAATATCTCTGTCTTTTGGAGGAACCTTGTTCATGAGCTTGCCATCAAAGAGTAGCTCTCCTTCAGTTATAGAGTTAAGGCCAGCAATCATTCTAAGAAGAGTAGATTTACCACAGCCTGAAGGCCCTAGGATAACGCAAAACTCCTGGTCTTCAATAACTAGGTCTACCCCTCGTATAGTGAAGTTTTCTCTTCCTTCATATTTTTTTCCTATATTTTTAAGTTCAACCCGCATGATTTTCTCCTATCCTTTAACTGAGCCTTGGGCTAGGCCAGATATTAGTTCTTTTTGTAGGACTATAAACAGAATTACAATTGGTAGGGCAGTCAATAGCCCCCCTGCGGCAAAGGCAGGTTGGTTTAAGGTTTCTCTATTATTCATTAGAGTATAGAGCCCTGCTGCTAGCGTGTAGCTCTCAGGCTTTGTGAGAAGGGCCTTGGGTAGCATATAGTCCATAAAGGGGCCTATAAAGGACCACAGGGCTATGATGGCCAGCATGGGTCTTACAATAGGCATAATTATAAGCTTATAGATCTGCATATAGCTACAACCATCAATCATAGCTGCATCATCAAGTTCAGTTGATATAGAGTCCATATAACCCTTTAATATAAAGGTATTAGCAGCGATTCCTCCTCCTGTATAGATAAAGATCAGCATCATCTGCCTAGTAATAAAGGGAAAAAAGTCTGAGATAATGCTGTGGAGAGTGAAATAGGCTGTTATTCCTGCAAAGGTTGGAATAGTTTGCAGGAGCATAATTGTCATAAGGGAGGTTTTTCTCCCTTTAAACCTAAACCTCGAATAGGCATAGCCAGTAAAGGAGACAATTAGAATAGTCAAAATAGCTGTAGCCACAGCTATTACCAGAGTGTTTTTGACCCAGGTCAGATAAAGCGTCTCCTTAAAAAGATACTCAAAATGTTTAAAGGAAAACTCATATTTTCCACTTAGGCTTATATATCTGCCCTGCTTTCCGTTAAAGGCTGAAATAACCATGCGGCTTAAAGGCCAAAGGATTACCAGGCTATAGGAGATAAGAACAAAATAATTTAAAGCAAGAAAGAACTTACCCAGTGGAGTTAGGGGTTGCCTATCTGATAGATAAAGGTCTTTTTTTCTTTTCTTAATCATAGTCTTTCCTCCTTAAAGGCCTTGGTGTTTCTAAAGCCTAAATAGGCAATTAGCATGAGTCCCATGGATATGAAGATGGAGACTGCTGCACCTACGCTTTGGTACTGGTTGTTTATTGTGAGCTTGTAGATATATGAAATCAGAATATCCGAGGATCCCGCTAGGTTTCCATACTCAAGAGGGCTAAAGGGTCCACCTCCATTAAAGAGGTAGATAATACTAAAGTTATTAAAGTTAAAAGTGTACTGGTTAACAAGTAGGGGGGCCGTCTGAAAGAGGACTATGGGTAGGGTGATTTTTAAGACGCGCTGCCAGGAATTGGCCCCATCTATCTCTGCTGCTTCATATAGGTCATCAGGTATAGCTTGGAGTACTCCAGTAGATAGGAGGAAGATATATGATGAACCTAGCCATCCCTGGAGTAGTATTAGGACTGCCCGGGTCCAGATCATGCTGTTTTTTACATCTATAGTCCTGCCCATAAGTTTTGATAGAAGCAGGCTCAGCTCTCCACCTGGGGAAAACATGATGGAAAAGAACATAATGGTTATAAAGGCTGGAACTGCCCAGGGAAGCAGGTAGATGGTCCTTAGGATACCCTTGCCTTTAATTCTAGGATTGTGGGCAAGTAGGGCTAGTGCAAAGCCTATAAAGATAGCCAGGCTTGTAGCTCCTATTGTCCATATAATGGTCCAAAGAAAAATCTTCCAGAAGACGCTACCTACCAAGCCCTGACCTGTAATAAGCAGTTTGTAGTTGGCAAGACCTATCCAAGGAAACTTGGACTGGGTCTTGGGGCCCATGTTGGCAAAAGAAAGGAGGAGGGTTGTCATAATGGGTACTATAACTATAAATACAATAACAAAAAAGGCAGGTAGAGACACTAGGTAGGGAAAGCCATCTTCTAGGATGGAGGACCTAGTTTCAAACCAATTTCTAGTCCTTATTCCCTTATATCTATCCTGATTGACTTTCTTAACATCTAGAAAGGAAAAGATAATTATTAGGGCTGATAAAGTAAGCAGGGTAAGGGCTATAATTCCTTCTATCATAAAGATTATTGACCTATCAGTCCTCTTGCCTCCAGCAGCTAAGGAAATAAGCCCTGCCAGCCCCTTGCCCTGGTAGTTGGCAAAGCCTAGAGAGTAGGGGATAGCAACTAGGTAGATAAAAAGGCCTGCAAGAAAGAAAAGTAGAGCCTTGGCTTTTTGATTATTAAGAAGTTGGCCCAGTCCTGGAAATGGAAGGCTAATCCAGGGTAAATAAGCTCTTTTCCTTTCAATTTCAATAGGTACCCTTCGCCTTATTTGTGCTAGGTCGTCCTTTAGAAGCCTTTTTGAGGTCTTTACATAGTTGCTCTTAGCGTGTTTTTTACTTTGAATTTCTTTTTTAAGTCTATACTCAGGGTCTTCTAGTTTCCTTAGCTCTTTACTATATTTGTAGGCTTCCTTAAGTTCTCTTCTTCCTGTCTCTAGGGCCTTGGCAGAAATTAGGCCTTCTTTTCGCTTGCTTTTAAGCTCTTTTATAGAGGCCTTATAGTCTTCCCTACTTATGAAGGTGTGATTAAACTTGTCAGTTCCATCAAGTATAGCAGTGCAAGCCTCTAGCTCGGTTATTTCTCTTTCCATCTTTTCCAGATTACTTATAATCCCATCTAGTCTAGTTGAAAGTATTAGGGCCGATTCGTAGCCTAGCTCAGCATCATAGGTCAGGTCTAGATACTTTTGATAAAACTTCAAGTCCTCTTCAGCTTCAAATTTTTCTATTAAAAAATAGCTTAAATCATTTGACACCTTAAGCTGGGATATCTTTTCTTGGCTAGCTTTCTTTTTTTCTTGAATAAAGATTTTTTCGTTTTTCTTGTAGTCATTAAGCTTGCTTGTGTAGGGATGCTCTGCTTTACTACTAATAAAGTCTTTAATCTGGCTTTGATCAGCATCCTTAGCTTGTAACTGGGCTAAGTCTTTAAGGTAGAGATTCTTTCTTGGATAGGCCCTATCAAGATGGTCGTATAGATACTCACTTGTCATACTGACTCCTTTGTACTATTAAGGTTAAGGACAATAATTATCAAAAGGCAAATAGACTTGCCGTAATAGAAAAAAGAATTTAAGTCTAGGGTAAGTAGCTGGTTTATTACTGAAATTCCCAGTAATAGGGTCCAGCTTAGTTTAACCAGACTGTGATTTCCTGTTTTATTTGATAAGAACAAATGATAGAGGCTAAAAAGAACAGGAATAAATAACTGCTTTAAGTAGGTCATTAAAAGAAGTGCCTTGAATTGGTCCTGCTCTGGTCCACTTGCAAGGCTAAGGTTATAGGTCCTTAAGAGGACCTCTATTGAAGTTAAAACAATAAATGTAGATATAAGGCCGAGTAGGTAAATGTCTAGCTTGCGTTTTTTCAACTTACTACCCCAATTAAAAGATTTGAAAAGAAGAGGCCTAAGGCCTCTTCTAATTATACTAGAAATTCATCATCATTGCATCAAAGCTTGCTTTTAAAAGTTCATAACCTTCTTGGGCACTCTCGGGCTTTTCAGCTGACCAGGAAAGAAGGCCATTTTTCCAAGTATCCCAAACATGACCCCACTCTGTGAAAAGAGGTCTTGCAGGGGCATCTTCATAGGAAGCTAGGACGTTATCAATAATGAGTTTGTCAGTTTCTGGTAGGTCTGATGAAGCATAGACACTGGCATCAACATTCTCCATAATCTTGCCAGCGGCCTTATAGAACTCCACTGCATACTCTGGATTCATTAGTTCTGCGATAAAGGCCTCAGCAAGGGCTAATCTTTCTTCATCATCTTCAAGACGAACATTAATTCCAAGTCCCCAGCCACCCTTCCAGTGACTTAGTTCTTTGCCAGCAACTGTGATTGAACCTAGGGGTAGAATGGCAAGATCTTCACCTTGACCAGCTTGCTCAGAGAAGCTAGCTGCATCCCATGGACCAGAAATCCTAAGAACACCATTTTCACCGCTCATAAACTTGGAGTCCATATAGCCCCAAGCAGCTTCAGCATCCCACATTGGGTTACCAGCTTCTTGATTGTTCTTCCAGTAGGTGTAAAGTTCTTCAAATGTGGCTTGCTTTTCTGCACTAAGTTCATCCCATTCAAGGGTCATATCTGAGAATAACCCATCATTATCTTGGCCCAGTAGCTCAATATCAGAAGAGTTAGTAACAGCTACACCAAACCAGGCATCAAAGCTAGGTAGGAGTACTGCAGTACTATCAAGTGCGTTAAGCTCTACTTTCCCATCAAGGTCTAGACCAACTGCTTGTGCATTGGCAGTGTTGGCATAGGCGATAAGAGTCTCGATATTCATGGGGAAGGCGAAGTATTCACCATCAATTGAAAAGGCTCCACCTAAGCCAGCATCGTAGTCACTAAAGCCTCCTGTAACTCCGGCAATAGACTTAGCATCAATAGCAGCTAAGACTTCATTTTCAATCAGACCAAAGAGTCTATCAGCTGGTAGTGCAAAGATATCTGCTACGTCTTCATTGGTAGGGTCAGTGCTATCAATCACATCTAAGTGATCAAAGGAAGCAACAACTTTTAGTTCAATTTCTGTGCCAGGATTGTCTGCTACAAAACGCTCAATTGCTGCTTCATAGTATTCTTTCCATTCTTCTTCTGCTTGCACAGACAGGGAACCCTCTACCGGCTCTTCAACAACGTCATCAACATCTTCTGTTAGATCCTCCTCTGGAGTATCTTTAACAGGGGTGTCTTCCTTGTTACCACAAGCTGCTACTGAAAATAGCAGGATGAGAACAAGGAATAAACTAAAAAATTTCTTCATCTATTTACCTCCTTAGTAAATTAACAATACCTATATACCCTTTATTCAGGAAATTATTAAATAGTATTATGTATAAGATTATATATATCTATAAGTTTCTTGGTGATATAATCTCTTAAGAGGGAGGAGACAATGAAAAACAATTTAAAGGAGAGGTCTCTGGCCTACCATGAAGAAAATCATGGTAAGATTGGTACAGAGTTAAAAACTCGTCTTAATAATAGGGAAGATTTAGAACTAGCCTATACTCCTGGGGTTGCTCAGGTGTGTTTAGAGATAAAAGGAGACCAGGAAAAATTATATGCCTACACCTCTAAAGCAAATACTGTTGCAGTTATAACTGATGGTTCTGCGGTTCTTGGACTGGGTAATCTTGGACCAGGCCCAGCACTTCCTGTTATGGAGGGCAAGGCAGCTCTATTTAAGGCCTTTGGAGGGCTAGACGCCTGGCCTATTCTAATAGATAGTCAGGATGTAGATAGGTTTGTAGAGACGGCTGAGCTTATAAGTAAGGGATTTGGAGGAATAAATTTAGAGGATATTGCTGCCCCAAGGTGCTTTGAGATAGAAAGACACCTATCTGAAAGGCTTGATATACCAGTATTTCATGATGATCAACATGGAACAGCTATGGTGGTACTGGCTGGGCTTATAAATGCTCTAAGAATAACTAAAAAGTCTAATCCTAAAATCCTTATATCTGGCGCAGGGGCGGCAGGCCTAGCTACAGCAAGACTCCTAATAGAAGCTGGCTTTACAGATCTTGTGCTAGCTGACAGTAAAGGAGTCATAAGCTTAGATAGAAAAGATTTAAGTGGGGAGAAAAAGCAGTTGGCTGGCTTAACTAACTCCAGGGGAGAAAAGGGAAAATTAAAAGAAATAATAGGAGGTAAGGATGTTTTTATAGGTCTTTCTGCTCCTAATATTTTAGACGAGGAAGATATAAGAAAAATGGGGGAGGATCCAATAGTTTTTGCCTGTTCAAACCCGGTGCCTGAAATTGACCCTGATGAAGCAAGAAGGGCGGGAGCTGCCTTGGTGGCAACAGGTAGGAGCGATGACCCAAATCAAATTAATAACCTTCTTATTTTTCCAGGATTTTTTAAAGGTCTTCTTGAAAATAAAATTAAAAAGGTAGATAGGTCCATGTTTCTAAGAGCAGCCCAGGCCCTGGCAGACTTTCTTCCTATCGAGGAACTGGGCCCTCAAAAGTTTATAGCCAGCGCCTTTGATCAAGGCTTGGCTCAGGCCATTGCAGCAAGTGTATCTAAGGTAGATGACTAAATCACCCATGAGTTGAAATAGCAACTTAAATAAGGGGGATTATTCAAATTTAAGGTTAAATATCACCTGTAAATCCTACCTTTTTTTATGGTTTTATGATAAAGTATTATGATACTAATTATTGGAGGTGGGATGTTAGATTTATTTCCTTCTAAATTATTACTAGGACCCATGGCCGGGGTTACTGACTATGCTTTTAGGAGACTCCTAAGGGAGATGGGCCTAGAGTATAGTGTTAGTGAGATGATAAGTGCCAAGGGGATCTGCTATGGAAATGAAAGAACCATAGACTATGCTAAGAGTCATGAAAGCGATCATCCTTTGGCCCTTCAGATATTTGGCAGTGATCCAGACTATATGGTGAGGGCTGCTCTCTATCTTGAAAAGAACTATCAATATGAGGTTCTTGATATAAATATGGGTTGTCCCGTAAAAAAGATTTTTAAAAATGGCGAGGGCTCTGCTCTAATGAAAAATGAGAAACTTGCTATGGAAATTGTAGCTAGCCTGGTAGAGCATACCAGTAAACCTGTAAGTGTGAAAATCAGGACAGGCATTAGTGAAGAAAATAAAAATGCAGTTAGGTTTGCCAGGGCCATGGAAAGGGCTGGCGCTTCAATGGTAGTGGTCCATGGTAGAACCACCCAGCAGATGTATTCGGGTAGAGCTAACTGGGAAGATATAGCCAGGGTAAAAGAGGCCTTGCAGATACCTGTAATCGGTAATGGTGATATAAGCAGTCTCCAGGAAGGCTTGGAAAAAATGAGGAGCTACCAGGTAGATGCCGTTATGGTAGCCAGGGCCTTAAGAGGCAACCCCTTTCTAGTAAGAGACTATAAAAACTACTTTGAAAAGGGCTTAGAACCACTTAAGCCATCTATGAAGGAAGTTGTAGATGCTATGAGGCTCCACTTTTCTTACTTAGTTGAGGAAATGGGGGAGGTCTATGCTGCTTCAGCCTTTAGAAAGCATGGTCTTTGGTATGTAAGGGATTTTGCAGGTAGTGCGAAGTTTAGGGATAGGCTTTCAAATATTAAGAGTGGACAGGATTTAGATGATATTTTATCTGCAATCCTTGACATTGACTACTAGATGGCATAGACTTTAGTATATTTTAGTGGAGGTATTTATTTTGAAGGAAACAATTTTAACCCAGGCAGGCTTAGAGAAAATAGAGGCAGAACTTGAAAACCTAAAGGTGGTTAAACGCAAGGAAATTGCCGAAAGAATAAAGGAAGCTATTAGCTTTGGCGATATTTCAGAAAACGCTGAATATGATGAAGCTAAAAATGCCCAAGCCGAACTGGAACTAGAAATAGATAAACTCGAAAATCTAATTAGGTTTTCTAAGGTTATTGAAGACAAAGATATACCAGAAGATGTTGTCTTCATAGGACATAAAGTAGAGCTTGTAAACATTGAAACAAAAGAAGAAGAAGCTTATTTGATGGTAGGTTCTAGAGAGGCTGATCCCTTCGAAGCTAAAATTTCCTATGAGTCACCACTGGGTAAGGCTCTTATGGGTAAAAAAAGTGGAGAAACTGTGGCAGTCCACCTACCCTCTGGTCTAACTCATTATGAGATTAAAGGCATCAGCAAACAAATTTAGATAAAGGAAGGAAGGCTATGACCCAAGAAACAGATTTAAGACAAATTCGTATTGACAAACTAAATGACTTGGTGGCTAAAGGGAAAAACCCCTATAAAGTGGAGAGCTTTGATCAGGATAGTTTTGCTAAAGATATTTTAGAAAACTACGATGACTACCAGGGTAAACAAGTTGCTATTGCTGGTAGGCTAATGCTAAAGCGCCTTATGGGCAAGGCGGCCTTTATCAATATTCAAGATTCAACAGAGCGCATCCAGGTTTATGTGAGAAAAGATGATCTTGGGGAGGAGCTCTTTGAAGAGTTTAAAGCCTATGACATAGGTGATATCCTTGGTATCAAGGGTGAAGTTTTTAGGACAAAAAAAGATGAAATCTCTGTTAAGGCAGAAGAAATTACTCTTTTAACCAAGTCCCTTTTTACTCTACCTGAAAAGCACCATGGGCTTAAGGATCCTGAACTCAGATATAGGCAAAGATATGTGGATTTGATAATGAATCCAGAGGTTAAGGATGCCTTTATAAAAAGAAATAAAATAATCAGAGGAATCAGAAGGTTCCTTGATGAAAGAAATTACTTAGAAGTAGAGACTCCAATTTTAGACACAGTTGCAGGCGGGGCTATTGCTAGACCCTTTAAAACCTTCCATAATACTTTTAACATGGAAATGCAGCTGAGAATTGCTAACGAGCTTTATTTAAAAAGATTAGTAGTAGGCGGCTTTGATAGGGTCTACGAAATGGGTAAGATGTTTAGAAACGAAGGAGTATCCACCAGGCATAATCCTGAGTTTACAAGTATAGAGCTTTATACAGCCTATGAAGACTACAACTATGTAATGGAGATAACAGAAAACCTAGTTGAGTATCTGGCCCTAGAGCTCTACGGTACAACAGAGATTGAATATCAAGGTAGGAAAATCGATGTTAAAACTCCTTGGAGAAGGGTCTCAATGCATAAACTAGTAGAAGAAAAGACTGGGGTAGATTTCTACTCTCTTGAAAGTCTTGAAGAAGCTAGGGATATTGCTAAGAATAAACTCCACCTAGAGCTGGAGCCCTATGCCCAGATAGGACATATAATAGAAGCGGCTTTTGAGGAGTTTTGTGAGGCTGATTTAGTTCAACCCACCATGGTTATGCACCATCCAGCTGAAATCTCACCCCTGGCAAAGAAGAATCCAGATGACCCTCGTTATACCAATAGGTTTGAGGCCTTTGCCAATGGTTGGGAAATTGCCAATGGCTATAGTGAGCTCAATGATCCTTTGGATCAGCGCCAAAGGTTTGAAGACCAGGTTAAGCAAAGACAGCTGGGAGATGATGAGAGTCATCCTATGGATGAGGACTTCCTCCAAGCTCTAGAAGTTGGTCTACCCCCAACTGCAGGCTTAGGAATTGGAGTAGATAGGTTGATTATGATTCTGACTAATTCTGCTTCAATTAGGGACGTAATCTTCTTTCCAACAATGAAGCCCTTAGATAAAAGTGTAGATGAGGAAAAAACAGCAAAACCTAGTCTTACAGAGACAAAATCTATAGAAGAAGTTGATTTTTCAAAGGTCAAGGTAGAGCCACTATTTGAGGATATGATTGACTTTGAAACCTTCCAAAAGTCAGACTTTAGAGCAGTAAAGGTCCTTAATTGCGAGGAAGTACCAAAGAGTAATAAACTCTTGAAGTTTACCTTAGACGACGGCTCAGGTAAGGAAAGGCTTATCTTGAGTGGCATTAAAGAGTACTATAAGGCAGAAGACTTAATCGGAGAGACCCTCCTAGCCATTTGTAATCTTCCACCAAGAAAGATGATGGGAGTCGATTCAGAGGGTATGTTAATATCTGCTATCCATGAAGAAGAAGGCCAAGAAAGATTAAACTTAATAATACTGAATCCAAGGATTCCAGCTGGAGCAAAAATGTACTAAAAACATTAAATCTTTGAGACCATGGAGACATGGTCTCTTTTTGTTTTCATGACTATTAAATAGGGGCAATATTAAATCTATCCACTATAGAAAGTGGTTAAACTGGAAATAACATCAATATCTTGTGTTTTTCTGATTAAAACAATAGGTAAAGTTCATATATATTAGTTGAGGTTTTAGGCCATCTCCCGGCAAAAGCTTCAATTATTTTAGAGGACTATTCAACCTTTAAGTTGCCAAGCTCTTTTCAGTAATTAGTTTTCTTCATTTTTTCCCTAAGTTTCAAAGCTTTTAGCCTTTATAGCTAACTTTCCACAAATTATTAGCCTCTAAAAGCTTGCCTTATAGGACTAATGGATATATCATATGTGGTGTACTAATACAGAATTATATACTACATCTAGTGTTTGGAGGACAGATTATTATGTTACGTGTTGTTAAAAGAGAAGGCTATGAGGTTGATTTTGATAGTAGGAAGATAAGCTCCGCTATTCAAAAAGCCATGGCTGAAACAGAATTGGGAGTTGATAAAGAGCTTGCTGATCAGATAAGTGAGGATATTGAAGAAACTCTGGCTTCTTCAAAGGGCATAGTTTCAGTTGATGATATTCAAAACCTGGTTGAAGAGCAGCTAATGAGTAGCCCAAGAAAGGACGCGGCTAAGCGTTACATTATTTATAGGAACGAAAAGGACAAGACCAGGCCCCTTCGTAAAAGAAAGGGTGAAGGAGAGGATTTACTCAGTGAAACCTTTCTAAGAAAATACAAGCATGCTCCTTCTCCGATGGACCAGCTGGGGAACTTTGTTTTCTATAGGACCTATTCTCGTTGGATTCCTGAAGAAAAAAGAAGAGAAAACTGGTGGGAAACTGTAAAGCGGGCCGTGGAGTATAACTGCACCCTAGTACCTACAACAACCAGCGAGGCTGAGGAATTATTTGATAGTATCTACAACATGAAACAATTTCTAAGTGGTAGAACTTTCTGGGTAGGTAATACTGGAGTTGCCAAGCATTATCCTATGAGTAACTTTAACTGCTCCTTCGAGATTTTAGATAGTCTGTCTGCCTTTAAAGATCTTTTTTATCTGCTTATGATAGGAAGTGGAGTGGGAATAAGAATCCTTAGAAAAGATGTTGAAAAGATTCCAAAGATTAGGACTGACTATGAGCTAATCCATGAGGATTACACACCAACTCCAAAAAGGGATAGAGAGGATAATACCTCTATTGAGTTCTACTATAACTCAACTGTAAAGATTACCGTTGGTGATAGTAAAGAGGGATGGGTTCAATCCTTAGAGTATTTTTTAAATCTAATCCACAGCAATGATTACCGGAACATTAAGACAATTATTATAAATTATGACCATGTTAGGCCTATGGGTGAGAGGCTGCAAACCTTTGGTGGGACCGCCAGTGGCCACTCTTCTCTAAAAAACATGTTCCTTAAGATTGACAGAGTTATTAAAACAGCAGGGTTAATTAAAAATGAGCGCTGGATAAAGTTAAGGCCCATTGACTGCCTTGATGTTGCAAATATTATTGGTGAGAATGTTGTGGTAGGTGGAGTTAGAAGGACAGCTGAAATTGTTCTGCTTGACCAGGAGGACAAGGAGTCCATAGAAGCCAAGAGCAGGCTCTATAAGCAGATTGATGGCCAGTGGATAGTGGATAAGGATCTGCTCCATAGGTCCATGAGTAATAATTCTATTTACTATACTTCAAAACCCAGTAGAGAAATGTTTAGCTGGCAGATGGAGCAGATGCGCTACTCAGGTGAGCCAGGCTGGGTAAATGCAGAGGCGGGTGAAAAAAGGAGACCCAACTTCCAAGGAGTCAATCCCTGTGCTGAGATACTTTTAGACAGCAAGGGACTATGTAACCTGACCACTGTCAATGTTGCAGGCTTTGCTAGAAAGGATGGAAGCCTTGATATCCAAGGTCTTCTAAGAGCCCAGAAGCTCTCTGCAAGAGCTGCCTTTAGGATGACCCAGGTTGAGCTTGAGCTTCCCCACTGGAACCATGTTCACCATAGAGATAACCTAATTGGTACCTCTCTAACAGGTTGGCAGGATATGGTAAATGCTTGTAATCTTAGCAAGGAAGAAGAGGCAGACATCCTTAGAAAGCTTAGAAGTGTAGCTAGAAGCGAATCTGAATCCTATGCGGCAGAGCTTGATGTTGAGCCACCACTATTAGTAACTACAGTTAAGCCCGAAGGTACTTTGAGTCAGCTACCAGAAGTAAGCTCAGGAATCCACTACTCTCATTCACCCTATTATATTAGGAGGGTCAGGATAAATGCATCGGACCCACTTGTAAAGGTCTGTGAAGAACTGGGATATCCAGTCCTCCCAGAGGTGGGCCAGGAATGGGAAACCTGTACAACTAAAGTTGTGGAATTCCCCATAAAGGCCCCCCAAGGCAAAACCAAGTATGAAGTAAGTGCAATTGAGCAGCTTGAAAACTATAAGATGTTTATGGAAAACTACGTAGACCACAATGCTTCTATAACCATTCATGTTAGAGACCATGAATGGGAGGGAGTAGAAGAGTGGGTATGGGAAAACTGGGATGATATTGTAGCTATTAGCTTCCTAGCTCTAGATGATAGCTTCTATGATCTTCTTCCCTACGAAAGTATTGAGGAAGAGGAGTACGAAAAGAGAAAGGCTGAAATGAAACCATTTAGGCCTTCACTCATAAGTAAGTATGAAGTAGAAGAGATGCTCTTTGATATAGGGGATGAGGGCTGCGAAACCGGCGTTTGTCCTATAAGGTAAGTTCATGAAAGGCTGCTAAATTTGCAGCCTTTTCTTATGTGTTTATGGCTTAAAAAGGAATTTTTGGGTAGTAATAGTATTGGGCGCTTTACAGCTTTATATATTGATGAATGAATGATATAATAGAAACATAGATTTTTCAGGAGGAATACATGAAACAATATGCCAGCGACCAAATTCGTAACGTAACACTCTTAGGCCATGGCGGTTCAGGTAAGACCAGCCTACTAGAGGCCATTCTCTTTGACAAAGGAGTCACCGATAGACTGGGTTCAGTTGATGATGGGAACACAGTGGGGGACTATAGCAAAGAAGAAATCCAAAGAAAGTTTACCATTGGAACAAGCCTAATCCCTTTGGAGTGGGATGGTGGTAAGATTAATTTCTTAGATACTCCAGGATACTTCGACTTTGTAGGAGAGACTATAGGAGCCCTAAGTGTCAGTAGCGGTGCTGTCATATTAGTGGATGCTACCTCAGGTATAGAAGTAGGTACAGAAAAGGCTTGGAAGTATGCAGAAAAAAGGCAAATGCCTCGTATCATCTTTATTAACAAGATGGACAAAGAAAATATAAATTATGTTGAGCTTATCGAGAAGCTTAAGGCAGAGTTTGGAACTAAGATTGCTCCCTTTGTTGTACCAATAGGTGATGGAGAAGCTTTTAAGGGCTATGTAAATGTTGTAGACATGGTTGGTAGAGTTATTGAAGGGCCTAGCGTTCTAGACGCACCTATTCCAGAAGAGCTTTCTGATTCTGTTGCCTCAGTTAGAGAGATGCTAATTGAGTCTGTAGCTGAAAGTGATGAGGAACTTTTAGAAAAATTCTTCGAAGGGGAAGAATTCACTGATGAAGAAATACGCCAAGGCCTACGTCTTGGAGTATTAAATGGTGATGTAGTTCCAGTAGTGGTGGGCAGTGCCAGCAAGGTTGTTGGTATAACCATGCTACTAGATATGATAAATGACTACCTGCCAACATCCAAGGATATTAATGGTGGTGTGGTCAAGGCTTATAAAGGTAATACAGATGAAGAAATTGAAGTAGAGGTTGATGAAAATGGTCCCTTTAGTGCCCAGGTTTTCAAAACCATAGTTGACCCATTTATTGGAAAGATTTCTCTTTTTAAAGTAGTTTCTGGAAGTCTTAAGAAGGATATGGAAGTTTACAATACAAATAAAGAAGCTACAGAAAGAATTGGCCATGTATTTTACATGAGGGGCAAGAACCAAATAGAGTCCAAGGAAATTGGAGCGGGGGATATTGGAGCCGTAGCCAAGCTAAGTGTTACTCAGAGTGGAGACACGCTATGCGATAAGAGTAGAAAGGTCCGCTTTATGCCAATCCCCTTCTTCTCACCAGGCCTTTTCACTGCTATCCAGCCCAAGAGCAAGGGAGACGAAGATAAGATTGGAACATCCCTTCAAAGATTAAATGAAGAAGACCCAACTTTTAGTATCACTAGAAACCCTGTCACCGGTCAGATGATTATTGGTGGACAAGGAGTCATGCAAATTCAGGTTTTAATAGCTAAGCTTAAAGAGACCTTTGATGTTGATGTAGAAGTCATTCCACAAAAGATTGCTTATAAAGAGACTATCCGAGGCAAAGTCACCCAGCAGGGTAAGCATAAGAAACAGTCTGGTGGAGCTGGTCAGTATGGCGATGTTATTATAGAATTCGAGCCATCAGAGGGAGGCTTTGTATTTGAAGAGAAGATCTTTGGTGGTGCTGTTCCTAGAAACTTCTTCCCAGCTGTAGAAAAGGGACTTGAAGACGCTCTGGAAAAAGGACCTCTTGCAGGATTTCCAGTGGTGGATTTAAAAGCAACTCTTCTAGATGGTAGCTACCATCCGGTTGACTCTAATGAGATGGCCTTTAAACTAGCGGCAGCCCTTGCCTTTAGAGAGGGTCTACCCAAAGCAAATCCTGTGCTCCTAGAGCCTGTTATGCGCCTTGAAATCTCCATTCCTGATGACTATATGGGAGATATTATGGGGGACCTAAACAAAAGAAGGGGAAGAATCCTAGGCATGGAGCCCAGTGCAGATGGAGGCCAAACTGTTTTTGCCGAAGCTCCAGAAGCTGAGCTCTTCACCTATTCATCAGATCTTAGATCTATGACTCAGGCTAGAGGCGAGTTTACAGTAGAATTTGAAAGATATGATGAAGTTCCAGCCATGATTGCTGAAAAGGTAATAGAAGATCTAAATAAAGAAAATTAAATTAATAAGGGGGCTTAGCCCCTTTATTTTTTAAGGAGGGCTAGTGAAAAGTCAATTTGTTTGCCAGGAATGTGGAGCGATTTTTCCTAAGTGGATGGGAAAGTGTTCTGAGTGTGGAAGCTGGAACAGCCTATTAGAAGAAGTGGTTGATAAGAAAAAGGTAGTAGCTTCTGTGATTGCCACAGAAGCTAGACCAATAAAGGATATAGAAATAAGTGAGGATTCCAGAACCAGCTCAGGTATAGGCGAACTTGATAGGGTTCTGGGTGGAGGTATTGTTCAAGGAAGCCTAATCCTAGTCGGGGGAGACCCTGGTATAGGAAAGTCAACTTTGCTCCTTCAAATGGCCCATCATGTAGCAAAAGAAGGAAGAAGGGTTCTATATGTTTCAGCCGAGGAAAGCCCTCTTCAAATCAAACTTAGAGCTAGTAGGTTAGAAATAGAGGGAAGAGATATCCTTCTTTTATCTGAAACCTCCTTGGAAAAGATCCTACCCACTATTGAAAAGGAAAAGCCAGATGTGCTAATAATGGACTCAATTCAAACACTTAGCACACAGAATCTAAGTGCTGCACCAGGCTCAGTATCTCAGGTGAGGGAGATTACTAGTATACTGATGGATTTAGCAAAAAATAAAGGCATAGCAACTTTTATTGTGGGACATGTGACCAAAAGTGGAACCCTGGCTGGACCTAAGGTACTCGAGCATATGGTTGATACTGTGCTTTACTTTGAGGGAGATGGGTCAAGCGTATATAGGATTCTTAGAGGAGTTAAAAATAGGTTTGGTTCAACTAATGAAGTTGGGCTATTTCATATGACAAGCCTTGGCCTTAAGGAGGTAGATAATCCTTCAGAAATGTTTTTGTCTTCTACTCCGAGTTTTGAACCAGGAACTGTAGTCTTTCCTTCAATCGAAGGAACCAGGCCTTTACTGGTGGAAATACAAAGTTTAGTATCAGCAACAAACTTTGCCTCACCTAGAAGGATGGCACTGGGAGTTGACCACAACAAACTAGTTTTGGCTATAGCTATATTGGAAAAAAAGAGGAATCTATTTCTCCAAAATCAAGATATTTATGTAAATGCAGTAGGTGGCATCCAAATAGGTGAACCTGCACTTACTCTTCCTATGATGGTTTCAATTGCTTCATCTTTACTAGATCAAGCCCTTCCTAAAAAGATGATCATCCTTGGTGAAGTGGGCCTTCTCGGAGAAGTTAGGAGTGTTCCCCAGATTGAGAAGAGATTGTTGGAAGCAAAAAGACTGGGCTATGAAAGAGCAATGATTCCAGATTCTGATGTGAAAGTTAAGGGAATGAGGATAGATAAAGTTAAGCATGTCGACGAGGTCTTTTCAATTCTTTTCACTAAGTAAAGCTAATATATGTTACAATTGGGTATAGATAGACAAGGAGGTAACTATGAAAATCGGTTCGAAGATCGTCTACCCAATGCATGGAGCTGGAACTATTGTTAAGATTGAGCAAGAAGACTTCTTCGGCGAGAGAAAAGAGTACTGTACTGTAAAAGTGGCCCAAAAAGAAATGACTTTAAAGTTTCCATTGGATCGTAGAGAAAGTCTACACATACGTAATGTCTCGAGTATGGAGAAGATTTTAGACGAAATTTCCAGTCATAAACCTGAAGAATATATCTACTCACCCAATTGGAACAAACGGTATCAAACTACACTAGATAAAATGAAAACAGGTAGCCCCTCTGATATGGCCACTGTACTGGTTAATCTAAAAAGCTTGGAAAATACAAAGGGCCTTTCTTCTGGAGAAAGACAACTTTACCATAATGCTATGGATATTCTGGCCAGTGAACTAATGCTTATTAGAGACTGTGATTATGATGGGGCTTATGAGATTTTAGAAAAACACTTGGAGGAGACCTTATGCGAAATATAGCTAATTATGTTATAGCTATTATATCGCTCACTCTAGGCTTCTTATTTGGTCAGTGGATTTTATCTTCCACTGACCTAGCAGTATTATTCCCTAAGATAGTAGCGCAGAGAGGATTTATACGACTGATCATATATGGTTCCATATCCCTTTTATCAGCACTTATTTTTTATATATTATTAAGTTTATTGTGGAAATATGGATCAAAACACGTTAAATCCTTGGCTGATACAATTGGAGACAAGCCACCCCTTCAGATAATTGGGGGCTCGGTTGGCCTACTTGTGGGACTTATTGTAGCCTTTTTTGTGAGCAATATCTTTAGCAATGTATACAGTGCACTAAATGTGCTGTTGTCGGTGATTACTTATACCTTTTTTGGAACCTTAGGTTTGATTGTAGGTTCTAGAATGGCCTATTCCCCGGAGTTCCCCCATTTTAACATTAAAAGCAAGATTCATGAGAAGAATAACCTTTTAGCCAAAGCCAAAGTTTTGGACACTTCTGCTATTATTGATGGTAGGATAGTTGAAATAGCAAAGACTGGGTTTATTGAAGGAGAGCTCATAGTTCCTTCCTTTGTACTAAAAGAACTCAGACATATAGCTGACTCGGCAGATGATTTGACCAGGGCAAAGGGAAGAAGGGGACTTGACTATATAAATGAACTTAAGGAAATGGACTATGTTAGTCTTACTATCACTGATAAAGATTTTAAAGATGTAGATGAAGTGGACGTGAAGCTTTTACATTTAGCTATGGAATTAAAAGGGGCCGTCATTACAACGGACTACAACCTTAATAAGGTGGCTATACTTCAGAGAATTCCAGTGCTTAATGTAAATGATTTATCAAATGCAGTTAAGCCTAACGCCTTACCTGGTGAGAGCTTCCTTCTAGAGATACTTAAAGAGGGAAAGGAAGCTGATCAAGGTGTGGGATATCTCCACGATGGAACCATGGTAGTGGTTGATCAGGGGAAAAACTATTTATCACAGGAACGGCTTGTTGAAGTCACTAGTTCTTTACAGACCCCAGCAGGTCGTATGATATTTGCAAAAATTAAGGAGGAGTAAATAATGAGTAAGAATAGGAAAAAAAATCTGGCTCTAGGTATAGGTACAGGTGTTGCTCTAAGTGCAGGAGTAGGCTATTTAGCCTATAGAAAATATGCTAGTCTCAGGGATAACTCAGACTTTTTATTTGTAGCAGATAATAAGACTGTTGATTTTTCAGAAGAAGTCTTCGAGGATGTTTCTGTTGTTGCCCTAGCCTCAAACATACTAATAGATCTTTCAGCTGCAATAGCTGATGATAACCCTATGACTCTCTATGTCAAGGGTATGGGTAGCAATTTAGATGTAGTTGTTCCAGAGGGCTGGAATGTTAAAACTGAGGGACTAGCCAAGGGAAGTCAACTGGATAATGGGACTGAATTTGATTATGATGATATAAAGGCCCCTTTACTTTTCATTGACTATGATTTGAAGGGCGCTAGCCTTAATGTATTTTATGCCTTTGATCAGGAGGAACTTTTAGAAGAGGACATAGAAGAAGCCTTGGAAGATCTTGCTGAAGAAGTAGAAGAGGTTCTAGAGGACCTAGTTGAAGAGGACTAAGTATATAGTAATTGGAAAAGACATCTTCGGATGTCTTTTTTTGAAGGAGGAAGATAATGACAAGCCTAGAAAAAATAAAAGTATCTAAAAAAATCCTATTTTTTGGTGGAGCTGGAACCTCTACTGAAAGTGGCATCCCTGATTTTCGCTCTTCAGGAGGGATTTATAGCATTGCTCCTGAGGAGTGGTTATCATCAAGATATCTCTATAAGCACACTGATAAATTCTATGACTTTTATAAATCCCAGATGCTCTACCCCAATGCTAAGCCAAATAGAGGCCATGAGATTCTTAGCCGATGGGAAAAAGAGGGGAGGCTCCTAGGTGTTATCACTCAAAACATTGATGGCCTTCATCAAAAGGCCGGCAGTAAAAATGTAGTGGAACTCCACGGTAGTGTAGAGAGGAATTATTGTCAGACTTGCTCTAAAACCTATAGCCTGGAAGAGGTCATTGAAAAAGAGGGGACTCCTAGATGCGATTGTGGGGGACTTATAAGACCAGATGTGGTTTTATATGGTGAGATGCTTGATGATGGGGTTGTGTCTAAGGCTATTGATCTTTTGAATCAAGCGGAGCTTCTTATAGTTGCAGGTAGTTCCCTAGTGGTCTATCCTGCAGCGGGTATGCTCCAGTATTTTGGGGGTGATGATATAATAATGATTAATAAGGGGGCTACCTCCTATGATTCCAGGGCTAGCCTAGTACTGAGAAATGGTTTTTCTCAGGATATGGAGTACCTAGATCAAATAATAAGAGAGTAATCTAGGTAGGTTAATAATAAAGTGGAGGATGTATGCGAAGAAAAGATAGGCAGATGGATAAGGAGTTTGCACTTAAAGTAATCGATGAGAGCCAGTATGCTAGTCTAGGCCTAGTTACTGATACTGGCGTTATGCTTAGAGTTCTTTCCGTAGTAAGAAAAGATAGTAGACTTTATTTTCACTCGGCTACTAAGGGTAGTAAGGTTGATGCCTTTAAAGATGGACAAGAGGTGGAACTGACCTTTGTAGCTAGGGCACAGGTGCCTAATCTTTTTAGCAGGGAAGAGATAAAAGAGCTTATAGACCAGGGTCAGGCCTCCCAGCTTCTTAGTAAGGTTTTTACCAGTGAGTTTTCATCTGCAATGGTTAGAGGCAGTTTAAGAAGAGTCACAGATAAAAAAGAAATTGAGGAGGCTCTGAGAATAATAGGTGAAAAGTATACTCCTGATATGATGGAGTTTATCGAAATTGCAGTAGAAATTAGTAGAGACAGGGTAGCTATTTTTGCAGTAGAAATAGAAGACATAATGGCCAAACGAAAAATGTTTGATGATGAAGGCGAGGAGATGAAGTGGGGAAGAAAGAGCTAGTTTTAAAATGCCAAACCTGTGAAGAAAATCTTTGTGTTACTAGGGTACCTATCTTTGCCCATTTAGCTATAGATGAGCTACAAAAGGTAAGTAGCCTTATTAAGCGAAGAAATTTCAAGGCTGGTGAGACTATTCTTTCAACAGGTGAAGAGATTAAAGGACTTTATATCCTCCGTTATGGCTCAATAAAAATGGTTAGATACACCAGGGAGGGTGATGAAATCCTCTTTGAAGTATTAGGTAGGGGAGATTTTTATGGTGGGGATAATTTCTTCCGATCTGCCAGGGCTAGTGAAGAAATGATAGCTTTAGAAGATTCAGGTATTTGCTTTATTTCAGAAAAAGATCTGGAAAAGATAATTATGGAAAACCCTGAAATAGCAATAAAAATAATCCAGGTTCTCTCAACCATGCAAAGCGATGATAGGAATATGATTTCTATTCTTTCAGAGAAGGATGCTTTAAAAAGAATAGGCCTTTTTCTGCTTTGGCAGACAGAGAATGGAAATAACTTTATTGATATGACCCAGGATGAGCTGGCTAAGAGAATTAGTCTTACCCATGAAACAGTCAGTAGGAGGATGAAAGAGCTAAGAGAAGCGGGTTATGTGGCTATGCATGGCTATGGGAAGATTGAACTGAAAAATAGGGAAGGCTTATCTTTTTTTATGAATTATTGATTTGACTCAAAGATTATAAACTTACCCATTTGCTATACTCAAAAAAAGGAGGTAATATGGCAGATATGTTTTGTTTCCAGTGCCAAGAAGCAGCTGGAAATCAAGGATGTACGCGAGTAGGCGTATGTGGTAAGTCTCCTCAGGTTGCCCATTCTCAGGATTTTTTAATCTGGGTTACCAAGGGACTAAGCGCTCTGGCTACAAGAGCTAGAGAAGAAGGAAAAACAGTTTCAACTCAAACCAACCACTTGGTAACAGGAAATCTATTCATGACAATTACCAATGCCAACTTTGATCAGGAAGTAATTGATGCAAGGGCTCATATGGTAATTGAAGAGATGGATGGTCTTAGAAAAGAGCTATCAAGCCTTGAAAACCTTCCCCAGGCAGCCCTGTGGGATAATAAGGATCCTTCATCATGGATTGATACTAAAAATCTTGTCAGTGTTCTTGCAGAAGAGGATGAAGATAAGAGAAGTCTAAAGGAATTAATTGTATATGGTCTAAAGGGGCTAAGTGCTTATACCAAGCATGCCAATGTTTTACTTAAAGAAGACGAGGAAGTTGATATTTTCATACAAAAAGCCCTAACTAAGACCCTAGACCCAAATGCAACTGTAGATGAACTAGTTCAGCTAACCCTAGATACTGGAGCAGCTGGAGTTAAGGGTATGGCCCTTTTAGATGGTGCTAATACAGCTGCTTATGGTAACCCAGAACTAACTGAAGTAAAAATTGATGCAGGAACTAATCCTGGAATCCTAATTTCAGGCCATGACCTAAGAGACCTACAGATGCTGCTGGAGCAAACCCAGGGAACAGGGGTTGATGTCTACACCCACTCTGAGATGCTACCAGCCAACTATTATCCCTTCTTTAAGAAGTATGATAACTTCTATGGAAACTATGGAAATGCTTGGTGGCAGCAAAAAGAAGAGTTCGAAAGTTTTAATGGGCCCATCTTAATGACTACCAACTGTATTGTTCCACCAAAAGAGAGTTATAAAGACAAGCTTTATACAACAGGTATGGCAGGATATCCAGGTTGCAAGCATATTCCTGGTGAAATCGGAGAAGAGAAGGATTTTAGTGAGATAATTGAACTGGCTAAAACTTGCCCAGCTCCTACTGCCATTGAAGAGGGGAGTATTGTAGGTGGTTTTGCCCATGCTCAGGTCTTTGCTCTTGCTGATAAGGTAGTAGACGCCATTAAGTCTGGAGCCATTAAAAAGTTTGTTGTTATGGCAGGCTGTGATGGACGTCATAAGAGTAGAAGCTACTATACTGACTTTGCTAATGCCCTTCCCAAAGATGCTGTAATTCTAACAGCCGGCTGTGCTAAGTACAGATATAATAAGCTTCCTTTAGGAGATATAGGTGGAATTCCAAGGGTTCTTGATGCAGGTCAGTGTAATGACTCCTATTCACTGGTGCTTATTGCACTAAAACTTGCAGAAATCTTTGGAGTAGAAAGTATAAATGAGCTACCCATCGCCTATAACATAGCTTGGTATGAGCAAAAGGCCGTAATAGTGTTACTTGCACTTCTATCACTTGGTGTTAAGGATATTCACCTTGGACCAAGCCTTCCAGCCTTCTTAAGCCCGAATATTACAAATGTATTAGTAGAAAACTTTGGAATAGCTCCAAATAGCACTGTTGAAGAAGATATTGATTATTTCTTCCCCATTGCTTAAGTTAAAAAATAGACTGCTGGTTTGACTGGCAGTTTTTTTATACCTTCCTTGCATTTTAAAATGTTATCACTTACAATTTTCATAGTGCAGATTATGAGGAGAGAAAATGAAAATTTAAGTTACTGGAGGCCTAGGCTTTATTGGAAGTCATACAGTAGTTGAGCTTCTAGCAAGAGGCCATGAAGTTGTAATTGTGGATAATTTAAGTAACTCTAAACTTGAGACTTTAGATAAATTAAATCAGATTGTGGGAAGAGATATTGAGTGCTTCATAGAAAATGTTACTAACAATGAAGTCATGGAAAGAATATTCTCGGAGAATAGATTTGATGGGATAATACATTTTGCTGGCTATAAGTCAGTAGGGGAGTCTGTAGAAGAGCCTCTTAGGTACTATTTTAATAATTTAGTTAGTAGTATTTTACTAGCTTGCCTTGAAATATAATGTAAAAAGATTTATCTTTAGTTCTTCTGCCACAGTTTATGGTGACCAGCCTTCTCCATTAAAAGAAGATTTGGAGCTAAGAGAGAGGACCAACCCTTATGGGAAAAGCAAGGCTATGAGTGAAAGAATTCTAACAGATGCAGCTAAAACAAGGGATGGTTTTTCCTTGGTACTCCTTAGATATTTTAATCCGGTGGGGGCCCACTCTAGTGGTTTAATTGGGGAAGCCCCTCAAGGAAGACCCAATAATTTAATGCCCTATAAATGCAAGGTGGCAAAGGGTGAACTGGAGATTTTAAATGTATTTGGAGATGACTTTGAAACCCCTGATGGTACGGGGATAAGAGACTATATCCATGTTGTTGATTTGGCTCGGGGTCATGTAGCTGCTCTTGAGAAGGCCGGAGTAGGAACTAGGGTCTATAACCTGGGTACAGGTAGGGGAACATCGGTCTTAGAGCTGGTAGAAACCTTTAAGAAGGTAAACAGGGTTGATGTGGCTTATAGAATAGCTGAAAGAAGACCGGGAGATTTGGCCATATCCTTTGCAGATGTAACTAAAGCTAAAAAGGAACTTGACTGGGAGGCAGAGCTTGGTATTGAAGATATGGTTAGAGATGCTTGGAATTTTGAAAATGCCTTAGATGATTAAAATCCTCCGGGATTCTTTTTTTGCCTCTTATCTTTTAGAGAAGGGTCGTTAAAGAAATAAAGAAAAAAACACCAGAGTGGATATATGCTGGACCAGTCAAATATGATATGATTATTTCTATCTACATGTAAGTTTTTGTAAGTTTGGAAATTATTATCATGGAGTCTGATTTTAGGCTCTGCGGAAAACTTTTTAGATAGGGGAAGAAAATTGATTAAAAGAAAAGAAGAAGTTAGAAAAGAGCAGCATGAGAATTTTCTGGGTGGTAAGGGTTTAATGGAGCTCAACCACTTTTTGGAAAAGGAAGATGCTAGTGGCACAGGAAGATTATTTTCAAAAAGCGTGCTTAAACCAGGAGCCTCTATAGGCTTCCATACTCACCAAGGTGACTTTGAAACTTATTACATCTTAAGTGGTAGGGCTATGGTGACTGAAGATGATGGCAGCCAGCATTACTTAGGTGCTGGTGATGTTATGTTTACAGGCAATGGATTTGGCCATGCTATCGAAAATGCAGGAGAAGAGGATCTTGAGTATTTAGCTTTAATTCTCTTTGACAAGTAAATTTCTATTTAACATCATTTGGCGAAAAAATATGGAGTGGGCTAGCAAGGCATGGAAAGAAATAGGCTCTAATCCAGGGAATTTAGTCTTATTTGGACCAGGCCACTTAAATAGTAAGTGGCTTGCCTTTTAGGAGAGACCCTTTTATGTGGTAATTAAAGTCTAAGGGTAGATTTGTAAGGATAAGGTGGCTGAATTAGCTGAGGTTATCAAGAAGCTACCTAAATATATAATAAGGGATAGAAGTATTCTTGGCAGCTATAAAAATTTACTCATAAATGATACTATTGAATTAATAAAACTTGGAGGTGAAAATGAAAGCAATAAAAGTATTACAGGATGCATTAAAATTTAAAACCATTTCTTATAGTGATTATGAGAGCATAGACTATGGGGAGTTTACAAGATTTTTAAACTTTTTAGAGGAGAGTTTTCCTTTGGTTCATAATAAGATGGAGGTCACTAGGATAGAAGACTATAATTTATTATTAAAATTAAAGGGACAAAAAGAGGACCTCTTGCCCTACCTTTTTATTGCCCACTACGATGTAGTTCCTGCTACTGATGATGGTTGGCCCTATCCCGCATTTTCAGGTGCCTTGGAAGAAGATAAGGTATGGGGCAGAGGAGCTATAGATGATAAGGGCTCTTTAATTTCCCTAATGGTAGCTATGGAGCAGCTTTTAGAAGAGGGTTTTGAATCTAATAGAGATATTTATTTTGCCTTTGGCTTTGATGAAGAGGTTGGGGGAGAAAAGGGAGCTGCTAGGATGGCTGCCTATTTGAAAGAAAGGGGTATCTATTTTGATTCCATTCTTGATGAGGGGGGAGCTGTTAGCTCAGGTGATGCTCTAGGAATAGATTCTGATGTAGCTGTTGTTGGCTTTGCAGAAAAAGGAAATACATCTCTTAGATTTACCTTTACAGGAGATGAGGGCCACTCCTCAGCGCCTCCAAAAGAAACCAGTATTAGCAAGATGGCGGCCTTTATAAGGAATGTGCAGGCTAGTCCAAGGCCCTCTAGACTGACTCCAGAAGTTGAGGCCATGCTAAAAAACATATCAGATTACAAATCAGGAGCTGAAAAGCTAGTCCTTAAGAATCCATCTAGGTATTTCTTTATCCTTAAAAAGATACTAGAAAAAAATAAGCAGACAGCATCTATGATAAGGACTACAGTAGCCTTTACTATGTGCGAAGGAGGAACTGCCCATAACGTACTTCCAAGAACAGCTTCCTGTGTTGCCAATGTTAGAATGCTTCCTGGGGACAAGTTTGAAGATATAGTGGCCTATTTTTCTTCTTTTGGTCACGATTATTGTATGGAGATTTTAAATCGTGAGGAGGGAAGTGGTGGCTCTTCAGATAGGACCAGGTTCTATTTGAGTCTCAAATCCTCTATAAACAAGTTTTATCCAGAGACCCTGGTAACACCCTATCTAGTGAGTGGTGGGACTGATAGCAGACACTATGAAGAACTAACCAGTAACATCTACAGGTTTTTACCCTATAGGCTTAGCGCAGATGAGCTGGCTACTATGCATGGTAGAGGAGAATATCTATCTGTAGAAAACTACAAAAGAATGATTGAGTTTTATAAAGAGGTTCTAAAGCAGGAGAAAGCCAATGTTTGATATTAATAGTCCTGTTTTATTTGGAATTGCTGCCCTGGTAATTGCCTTTGTATTAGGTCAATCTGTATTTTTTCTTAATAAGGCATGGACTGAGGCCCAAAGGCTGGGAATTGCTAAATCGACTTTAAAAAGGATTGCGCTATCAGCTGCGGTTTTTACAATAGCACCGGCTATAGCTATTCTTATAGGCCTTTTAAGTCTTTCGAAATTTTTAGGCTTACCCTTGCCCTGGCTTAGGCTTTCAGTCCTAGGAGCCTTAACCTATGAGCTACCTGCAGCAGCCTCTGTGGCTAAGATACTAAATCTTCCTCTAGATCAGCCAGTAACCAGTGCAGCAGCCTTTAATGCCATGGTCTGGGTTATGACTATGGGGATAATGTCGGGAATTCTGGTTATCCTTTTCTTTCAAAAATCCATGGTGCAGGGACTTGGCAAGGTTAGATCTAGGGATGAAGCCTGGAGTAAGATTTTTATGGACTCGCTTTTTATTGGAATGATATCAGCCTTTTTAGGCATGATATTTTCTGAGATTGGCCAGGGACTTGAAGGAATGCTGCCTATTTTTGTGCTCTTGGCATCGGCTCTGGTTATGGCCATATGTGGCCTCTTAATAAAGAAGCTTAACTGGCAGTGGCTGGAAAGTTACGCGCTACCAATTAGCATGCTGGCTTCCATGGCCTTTGCTGTTGTCCTGACCCAGTTTGTATTTTAGATAGGAGAAAAAGATGAATTATCAAGAAAAAATCCATAGCTGGGGTAGGGTTTCTCTAGTCTTAGCCATAGCTCTTTTTATATCATTTCCTCTGATTTCTTCCATTTACTTTAAGGCTTGGCCAGACCCTGTAATAATTTTTCAGGGGCTCCTAGCAGTAGCTCCAGTTTACTGGACTGTTGGAGTAATTGAAGCTCTTAGCTTTGGCCCCATGCTGGGTAGCGGAGGAGCCTACCTTGGATTTGTAACTGGAAACCTTACTGCTATGAAGGTGCCTGCGGCTCTCCAAGCCATGGACCAAGCAGGAGTTGATGCAGGCAGCCAGGAGGGAGATGTTATATCAACTATAGCAATAGCGGTTAGCTCAATTGTAACTACTCTTATTTTAATAGTGGGTATGCTTATGCTTTCTCTTCTCCAGCCAATCTTAGAAGCACCCTTGTTAGAACCTGCCTTTGCCAATATACTTCCAGCACTTTTTGGAGGACTAGGTGTGGTTTTTATATCTAAAAACTGGAAGATAGCCATAGCTCCTATCCTTATGATGAGTGGACTTTTCATTATAAAACCCTCCCTGGCTTCAGCGGTTTCTGTACTGGTACCAGTAAGTGTTCTTATAACTCTTGGGGTGGCTAGGCTTATGTATAAGAAGGGTTTAATCTAGGAAGTAAAATGTACGATGATTATCATGATAAAAGACTTGGAATAGACACAGGGGGCTATAGAGAGTGGCTGGATGAGCCAGAGTATTATAGGACAGAATCCACTCCCTATAGGGCTCTCCAGGAGTTAGCTAGCTTCTTTCCTTTAGACAAAGAAAGAAGGGTTCTGGATCTTGGGTGTGGCAGGGGGAGGGTAAGTTTTTTTCTCCATGATAGCTTTGGGGTTAATGTGACTGGCATAGAACTTCAGCTGGCTACCTATAATGAATTGAAGCTAAATGAGGAAAACTATTTATATAAGAAGGATTTAAAAAAAACACCCTTTAATTTTTTATGGACATCGGTAGAGGATTATTTACCAGAGGATGAGGATATTTTCTATTTCTTTAATCCCTTTTCAGTTAAGATTTTTAGAAAGGTCCTTTCAAATATTGAGGAGTCTCTTAAAAAAAATGATAGGGAAGCCTTTATAATCCTTTACTATCCCTTTGTAGATTACAAGTATTATCTAGAAAAGAACACGAGTTTTGAAAGAGTGTTAAGAGTTCCCTTAGCCTGGGAAGATGATGAGAGGGAAGTCTTTCTTATTTATAGGCATCTGCCAGAATATGGACATAAAAAATAGAGAGGAGAAATCCTCTCTATTTCCTTCTTATAATCTGGCTTTAGATAGCATCCTCTAGTTTAACATAGGGCATATCAAGGGCCTTGGCAACGCCTTCAAAAGTAACGTGGCCATTTACTACGTTCACACCTTTAGCAAGGGCTGCATCAGCAAGAACAGCATCTTTCCAGCCTTTGTTGGCAATGTTAACAGCATAGCGTAGTGTAACATTGGTTAGAGCTAGAGTTGAGGTCTTGGGAACAGCACCTGGGATGTTTGGAACTGCGTAGTGTAGAATACCATGCTTAAGTTCAACAGGATTGGTGTGGCTAGTTGGAGTAGTTTGGGTCTCTGTTGTTCCACCTTGGTCGATAGCAACGTCAACAATGACACCACCATCGGGCATAGCTTTGACCATTTCCTCGGTAACAAGCTTAGGAGCTTTTTCTCCGGGGATAAGAACAGTAGAGATAACAAGGTCAGCTGTCTTCATAGCTTCCATTAGGTTAAAGCTATTGGAGTAAACAGTTTCAATTTGGCTTCCATAGATTTCGCCTAGATATTTTAGACGATCTAGGGCCACATCAAGGATGGTTACCCTAGCACCACCACCTACAGCGCGCTTAAGGGCTGCTGCACCGGCAACGCCTGCACCAACAATAACTACATGGGCTGGGGCAACACCTGGTACACCATCAAGTAGAAGGCCTTTACCACCGTGAATCTTTTCAAGGAAGGTACATCCTTCTTGTAGAGCCATACGTCCAGCAACTTCACTCATAGGAGTAAGTAGGGGTAGGCTTCTGTCTGGAAGTTGAACGGTCTCATAGGCAATAGAAACTACCTTTTTGTCTACAAGCGCTTTTGTTAGCTTCTCTTCAGCAGCTAAGTGAAGATAAGTAAAGAGGATAAGATTTTCGCGGAAGTACTTATACTCTGATTCTAGGGGTTCTTTAACCTTAATAATCATTTCAGCATTGTTCCACGCTTCTTCTGCAGTAACTATTTTAGCTCCTACGCCAACATAGTCTTCATCAGTAAAGTCTGATCCTACACCTGCTTTAGTTTCAACAAAAACCTCGTGGCCAAATTTTATAAGTTCTGCCGCACCTGCTGGGGTTAATGCAACCCTTTGTTCATTGTCTTTGATTTCTTTTGGTACACCTATTCTCATAAAAACCTCCATTCATGTTGTTACCTTAATTATAGCACTACAAAAAAAACCTGCAATGATTAAAGAATCTATTTAAGAAAAGGCTTTGATAAATATAGGCATATTTAGTTAAAAATATACAGTCTACAAGAATAATAAAAACAAATATCCTTACTTTTGGAGGTTTTAATGGGAAAAAGTAGCAAAAAAAGTCAAAATGCTAGAGCTTGGCTATGGTACAATAAATAAAAAATATATTGGAGATTAAAAGTGAAACGAATTGTAATTATATTTATAATAGCTCTGCAAGTTCTCCTGGTTTCTAGTTGTTCACAATCTAAGGTCTACCCCGTTGAGCCCGAAGAAGACCAGGTAGATATTAGTCTTTCAGATATGATGGGAGTACAGATTAGGCTAGATCAAGCTGCCCAGGAAGTAGTTCTTATGTCAGTTTGCGCTGCTCAGATAGTTGAAGAGTTAGGGGCCAGGGATCAAGTAGCTGGTATACAAAGCAATCTAGACTTTAAAAACTCATCTGGACTAAGAAAATATTCTAAAGAGGAGATTATATCAGGTCTTGTAGAAGGGGATTTATTCATAGCTAGGGATCTTGACCTTACTATAAATGAAAGAAGAAAATTCTACGAAAGGGGCCAGAACCTCCTGTTACTTTCTATCAAGGAGGAGGGGGATATTTATAGAGCTGTGGAGATTATTGGAAGAGCTCTGGGAAAGAATTTGGCAGCAAAAGAGGAAATAAAGTATCTATCATCAGCCTGGCAGGAGCTTTCTGATAAAAGTAGCTATAAGGGTAGGATATATATTGAAAGGGACGGAGAGAGTTTAGGTAGGGGGAGCTATATAAGCAAGTCTCTAGATAAACTTGGATTTGAAAATGTAAATGAAGGTCAGGGCCAGGGGTATTTTAGTGCCAAAGAGCTAAAGGCATTAAAACCTGATTTTCTCCTAGTTTTAGGTAAAGAGGAAGATATAGATAAGGAAAAGTTTAAGGATTTCAAGGTCCTCTACTTTCAGGAAGATAATTTTTATGGAATTAACTTTGTAGAGGAATATGAAAAACTAATTAAGGCTCTCAAATAGGAGGAAAAAATGCCCTGGCTAGAACTGGATCTAAATAGCTACTTATGGAAGGACTAGGTGCGGAGTTTATTGATATTTATAACCTACCTAGTATTTCAAATAAAGATCAAGCTATTCTCTCCCATGAATTTAAGAGGAGCCTTGAAGTATACCTAAAGGACTATAGCTCCAGTAAAGGTTTACTTGAGGAGATAATCAGATATAATAAGATATAATAAGAAGGAGACTTCTATAAAGTATGGGCAAAACCTGCTAGAAGAAGCCTTGGCTCTTGGGGATAGCCTTAAAGATAAGGAGTATTTAGATTTAAGAACTAATTTCCTCTATGAGGTAAGAAAAGTTATTGAGGAAATTATGGATAAAAAAAGCTTGACCTAATAGTCTATCCAAGTGGAGCGACCTAGGAGCTGTCAGTGGTTTACCCTCAATAATAGTACCTGGTGGCTATTTAGCAGATAAGAGCCCTTTTGGCATATCTTTTATGGCTAGATTTTTTGATGTAGGTACCCTAATAAAAGGGGCCTATGCGTAGGAACAAGCCAGTATGAAGAGAAAACCACCGCTGGCAAAGGGAGGATAAATGAAAAAATACTTACTTTATGCAATGAATGGCGAAAAAATGTGCTTTTTGCATCTATTAATGAATGCTCTAGATCTTCATGAGGATGGAGTGGAGGTTAAGGTAGTCTTTGAAGGAGCTTCTGTTAAGCTACCACCAGTTCTTGAAGAGGAAGAGAACAAGCTCTATTTAAAGGCCAAGGAGCTTGGGCTTATTGCTGGAATCTGTTTAGCCTGCTCTAGTGTTCTAGGAGTGTTAGAAGAAAATGAAAAAACCGGCCTACCCATGTTAAATGATATGATGGGCCATGCCGGGGTAAAACCATTTGTCCTGGATGGATATGAGGTTATAAGCTTTTAGGGGTCATGATTGATCCCTTTTTACTTTGTTAGCAAGGCTTATTGCAAGTATCATTAATAATAATGGGGCAAAGGGAGGAATGGCTACAATCAAAATTAGACCTAGTACAAATAAGGGAGCTTTTTTTCCTAGTTTGATATTAGGTATGTCTATGGCTTTTCTATTAGCTCTAGTTTTTTTTATGCTATGTGATTCTGAATTATGATTAGTAATAATTGAATCTACATCTTCTTTAACCATATATTTATCTTCTCTATATTCCCTTGCACAGCGGGGGCAAAAGAGGTCTGAATCATTCATTGCCTTGCCACAGTAGCGACATCTTTTCATGAGGGCCTCCTTGTGTCTTCTAATAGGATATACCCAATCTACGGTGATTTAGAACAGGTTTCACTACTTAATTAGTAAATTAACTTTTTCTAACTTAGCTGTAGTTACAGTTTATCAGCCTATTATAAAAAATACAAATGCAATTCCTAGTAAACTATGGTATATTATAGGAGTAGAATTATATTAGTACTTAATAAGGAGAAGATTTATGATAAAGACTAATCAAGAAACAGTTGCCGAAATCAAAAAAATCATTGAAGGCAACCCTGACCAGGGTAGTTGTGTTAGAGTATATCTAGCTGGTATGGGTTGTGGTGGACCCAGTTTTGGGCTTGCTCTGGATGAGAAAAAAGACGGCGACCAAAGTATAGAGATCGATGGACAGGCATTTGTAATGCAAGAAGATTTCTACAATCAATATGGTGATTTTTTAATTGAATACCAAGATGGTGGCTACATCGTAGAACCTGCAGACATGCCTGCTGGTCTAAGCGGATGTGCTAGCTGCAGTGGTTGCTAAATTTAGAGGGGCTTAGGCCCTTCTTTTTTTGACCATTTTTATATTTAAGGTAGAATAAGGATATAAAAGTAGCGGAGGATAGCATGATAAGAAGACTTAGGGATAGTGAATATATAGAACTAGAGAGATTATTAAAAAGAGATCTAGCTAGGAATTATTTTACTCTTTTAGGGATAAGCAGTAAAAAATCTCCTTATAAAGATATATATGGTGAATTTACTGAAGATGGTAATTTAAAGGCTGTTTTATTTCTTAGGAAAACAGGGCTAGTTCAGTTTTTTACTGAGGGTAGTTTTGACTTAGAGGGTTTTTCTAATGTTTTGCGAACTCTAGATTATAAGGGAATGATAGCACCTTCATCCTATAGTAATAGATTTCTTGAAGAGGTAGTTTTTAGCGGGGCTGAGCCAGGTGCCTTTATTTCAAGACTCTGTGCAGATGAAAAAATCTTCCCAAATAAACACCCATACAAAATCAGATCTTTAGTTTTAAAGGACCTAGATGAAGTTGTAGAGATTTATCAGGAGTGCTTTAAGAGTTTTGCACCAAGAAACGTCATGGAGGATAAACTCATTTCTGCTAGGGGTAGGGGAGTAGCTTTAGAGGAGAAGGGAAGAATTCTTTCTCTGGCCCAGACTGATTTTGAATCTAGAGATGGTGCTCTTATTGTAGGGGTTGCAACAAGGACGGATTATAGGAATAAAGGGCTGGCTAGCTACTGCCTGGAGGAATTAATCGAGATTCTCCAAAGAGAGGGTAAAGACCTTTATCTTCAGTATGATAATTTGGAAGCAGGTAAGATCTATGAGAGACTAGGCTTTAAGGTGATAGACCAGGTGATGCATTACATTAGGTAAGTAGGCAGTGGCCAGCTTTTATTAAAGAACCCTTGTCTTCCAGTTATACTTGATGGCAAGGGTTATTTTTTGACTTAAAAGAGTTTTTAAACATCTAATTATAGTACTGCTAGATCCTCATCGGTTGGGTCGCAAATAAACATATGACCAGGAGCATGGGTTATCATAAGTTCAGGCTTACTGGTCATTGCTATAGACTGAGGGGTTACGCCACAGGCCCAAAAGACAGGAACCTCCCCTTCTTTAATTACAGAGGGATCTCCAAAATCAGGCTTATTAACATCAGTGATTCCAATAATGCTAGGATCTCCAATATGGACTGGGGCACCGTGAACTTGAGGAAAACGAGAGGTTGCTTGAACTGCCCTTACCACCTGATGGTGGGGAATGGGCCTCATGCTGACCACCATTTTGCCGTGGAAACTGCCTGCAGGTACTGTGTCGATATTTGTAATGTACATGGGAACATTATGGTTATCTTCAATATGCCTTATTGGAATTCCAGCATTGAGCATGGCTGCCTCAAAGGAAAAACTACATCCAATAAGAAAGCCAACTAGGTCATCCCTCCAGTAGTCATCTAGATCTATAACCTCGTCTACCAGTTCTCCGTATTTATAGATTCTATATTTTGGTATATCATAGCGGAGGTCTGCTCCTGGAGCCATAATTTTAGGCTCGGGATTTCCAGGTTCTGTGACATCAAGGATGGGACAGGACTTGGGATTTCTTTGAGCAAAGAGCAGAAAATCAAAGGCTAGATCCTTGGGTACTATAGCTAGGTTTGCCTGGATATGGCCCCTTGCCATGCCTGCAGTGGGTCTGGTTATTTCTCTTTTTCTAATTAGTTCCCTTACCTCTCTGGGACTTTTATGAGCTAGAGCTAACATAGAACCTCCTTTTTAAAGTTAAATAGTCTTGGTTAATTCCATTATATACCAAGATTTTGTCTTTTTGTCTAAAAGTTGAATTAGACTTTTCTTTTGACTTTTATTTTTAACTTCTTCTTTTCTAATATTTAAATAGCTAATGGCCTAGATAAGAGAGAAATTCTAAATAAGTCCTGATATAATTAGAGAAAGATATTAAAAGAATGCGAAAAGGAAATTAGACGAATCATTATAGTATACTTTTGTAAATGATCCTTTATCGGCGAACTGGACCAAGTGGGTTACGGTTAAAAATTTTGACTAATTTCAAGTGTATAATTGCAGGAAGTTTTACCGAGTTTCTACCGAATTTCATTAAATTTTACCGAATTTTGCCGAAATATCCTTTACTTAATGTTACCATATGTTACGCCTTCAAGGTCTCAAAAGCCTTGAAAAATGAATAAAAACGTTGATTTCTCAACGTTTTCTCTTTTTATATGGTGTTGATGAGTGGACTCGAACCACCGACCCCCTGCATGTCAAGCAGGTACTCTAACCAGCTGAGCTACACCAACACATACTAGGCCTTTTTTAAGGCTAATAGTAGTCTAACAGAAATATATACTTGTGTCTAGGAGAATTTGAGCTCATCGAATTTTAGTTGAGGGAGCTAGATTATTTTCTATTATTGTGTCCCCACTGATTTTCGAATCTTTCTATGACTAAAATTTAATTAAATAATGTTATAATTAAGGAAAAATAAGGGAGGCTAGTATGACGGGTAGCTATTATAAAGAAAATGGCTTACAGAAACTAGTTTTAAATGAGAGCTTTAGAAGGATAAGCGCTATACTTAGTGTCCTACTTGCTTGTCTGACTTTAAGTAGCTGCTCAATAAGTAGTCAAAATCGTGACCAAGATGTTGAAATTGAAGGAGGTCGCCGCAGCTATACAAACCCTGATGCTCCAAAGGTTATTGAGTCCAAGGAGATTATTTCCTTTGAATATGGCTTTGATTCAGAGGACTTAGTATATCTTGGTAATGTGATTCCCTATGATTATTGTTACTTTAGCCTTGAAAATCAGGATGATGGTGTTTTATATAAGGCCACTCTCTCAAGAGATTTTCAAGGGCTTACTAAAGTTGAGCTTGTAGTTTCTCATTCTACTCTGGAGGATTTGCAAAACCTTCTGGAGGAAGAAGATGTAGCAAGATATAATGGAATAGATGAATTTGTAAATGGCTTACCTAAAAATTTTGGGGGAGACTTACTTGTAAAATATGCTTCAGGTGAGTATATTAGTGCTAGTGATAATTCCCAGCAGCTACTAGGAAGTCAGACCAACCAAGCCATATATGGTTTTTTCAGAAAATTGGCCAAGGAGGGGGGACAGGATTTTTTAGATTCAGCAGTAGAAGTAGAAGGATTTCAGGAATTGTTGACTGGCCTATGGGTTGAATTTGATGATAAAGATGACCAGGAAATAAAACATCTGTCAAGCGCAAATGAAATTGTCACCCTAAAAGTGCAAACATAAGTTTATTTCCAGGAG
>LFTD01000127.1 GCA_001512625.1 Clostridiales bacterium DTU036
TCAAAGAAGCGCTTCGACAGATACCTTTAAAAAGATTTCTAGTCTTATTAAGTAGCCCTAAATATGAAAACAGGGACAGCCTTTGTCCCTGTTTTTTTAATTTAAAAGCTTATTTATTAGCTATAAAGGTACTTTTGAAGGGTTCTTCTTACAGCTCCTGTCCCCTCAATCATCTCCATAAAGTAGGTCTCTACCCTACCTGCAAGACCAGCTTCATATAAGTCTAGGCCAAAGATAGCTTCGTTAGATAGAATGGGCTTTAGGAGCTCAGTAAAGGGTCCCTTATCACCCAGACTTATTTTTGAAAAGATAGGTGTAAGTTCACTTAGCATAGGATCAGATGAAAGTTCCATAACCATATCCCTATCATCAAGCCCCATTAGGTATCTTAACCAAGCTGCCAGCACCAGGGGAATAAGCTTTAAATCCCCAGCATCAAGCTTATCTGAAGCTTTATAGGCCTTGATAGTTTCACCAAAGCGAATAGCAAGTTTCTGAGAGGTGTCAGTAGCTATTCTTTGGGGACTATCTGGAATAAAGGGATTAGGGAACCTGACCTCTAAAACCTCCTTTATAAAGTCCTTAGGATCTAGAATACCTGGATTAACTACTACAGGAAAAGCCTCTTCATAGCCAATCTTTTCAACCAAAGTCCTCAGGTCCTCATCCTTCATTTCTTCAGAAATCAGATTGTAACCTAGAAGACAGCCAAAGACTGCCAGGCTAGTATGGAGGGGATTGAGGCAGGTTGTTACCTTCATCCTCTCAGCCTTACTAACAGTCTTTCTATCAGTAAATATTATGCCAGCCTTATCTAGGCTGGGCCGGCCATTTGGAAAAGAGTCCTCAACAACTAGGTACTGGGGCTCCTCGGCATTGACAAAGGGAGAAACAAAACTGCCCCTTGCAGTAACCAGGTCCTCCACATCCTCAAAGCCCACTTCCTTTAGCATCTCTCTAACACTATCATCGGGTCTAGGGGTAATCTTATCTATCATAGTCCAGGGAAAGGCAAGCCTGCTTGGATCATTTACATAGTCGACAAAACCCTTATCTACATGGCCTTCAATTAACCAGTTATTAGCATAGTCGGCTACCACTTCATGGAGTCTAGCTCCATTTGAAGACATGTTGTCCATTGAAACCAGGGCCAAACCTAGAGCTCCCCTTCTGTATCTTTCATAAACCAGGGCACTTAGTTTACCCATAAAGGACTTGGGAGCCTTAAAACCCTCCCTAAAATCCTCAGTTACTTCTGGTAGATAGTTTCCCTGAGGGTCCTTTAAGTTATAGCCCTTTTCTGTAATTGTAAAACTGGCCATTTCAAGGCTAGGACTAGCAAATATCTCCTTAAGCCTGGACCAGTACCTTTCATTGGCACTATCTAAAACTAGACTCTCAGCTATACTGGCCAGGACATTTTTTTCTATGGAGCCATCTACTTTAAGGGTAACAAGTAGGCTCAGATTATCCCTATCCTGGTAGATGGTCTCAATGCTATCTCCCCCAACAACGACTATACCCCTATCACTTACAGACTGGTCCAGGAGGTCCTGCTGGACCTTGGCTAGAAAAGCCCTGAAGATGTTGCCGGCTCCAAAGTGGACCCACTGGGGGCTTTCTAAAGTTTTTTCCTTTACCGCCTCTATATCATGGAGGGGTAGGTTAAAACCAGCCTCTTCCCACTTGCTTTTATCCTTAAGTTCACTTAATTTTAGCTTCATTATTTTATCCTTTCCTCTGTCCCTTGTCTATGGCCTCCCAAAGGCCCAGTAGGTAGCTAGCTCCAAGGGCCCTATCATATAAGCCATAGCCCGGCATGGACTTTTCACCCCAGATAGCTCTGCCGTGGTCGGGCCTCATTGGCCCAGTAAAACCAATATCATAAAAGGCCTTCATTATTTCATACATATCTAAAGACCCATCATAGGAGTAGTGGGCAGCCTCATCAAACATACCAGGACCATGGTGGATTAGGTTTCTTACATGGGCAAAATGGATCCTATCACCAAAGCTTCTTATCATATCAACTATGTCATTATCGGGGTTTGAGCCCATAGAACCAGTGCAAAGGGTTATGCCATTATTCTTAACTGGTAGGGCCTCCAGCAACCTAGTAATGTTTTCTTTATTATTGATTATTCTAGGCAGACCAAAGACCGACCAGGCAGGATCATCTGCATGAATGGCCATTTTGATATCATATTTCTCACATGTTGGAATGATAGCTTCTAGGAAGTAGATAAGGTTGTTAAAGAGTTTTTCTTCATCAACATCTTTATAGATTTCAAAAAGCTCCTTTACTCTTTCTAGTCTTTCAGGCTCCCAGCCAGGCATGACAAAGCCCTGGGACTTGCCCTTCATTTCCTTAAACATCTCATCTGGCTTTATACTATCGATTATTTCCTGGTCATAGGATAGAACCGTAGAACCATCCTCCCTCTTCTTGGCAAGGTCTGAACGGGTCCAATCAAAGACAGGCATAAAGTTATAGCAGACTAGGTCAATGCCCTCCTTACCCAGGTTTTCCAAAGTCTCAATATAATTATTAATGTAGTAGTCTCTAGTTTCAAGGCCCACCTTGATATCATCATGGACATTTACACTTTCGATTCCTAAAAGCTCAAGACCTGCAGCCTCCACCTCATCTTTTAGCCCTCTAATAGCTTCCCTGGACCAAACCTCACCAGGACTGGTGTCATAGAGGGTTGAAATAACTCCCTGGCATCCAGGAATCTGCCTTATTTCTTCCAGACTTACACTATCATGGCCTTTGCCAAACCACCTAAGGCTCATCTTCATGCTATCCTCCTTGAATTGTAAAAAGACATAATCACCTAGGCAATTATGTCATTTTCTAATGTTAGAAACAATAAATTCATAAAAAACCTTGGGATCTGCCTCAAGATTTCTATCTGCTACAATAAAGGCCTGGCCCCCCTTTAAGTAAATAATGGTCATGTGGTTAATCCTACTGACCTGGGCCAATTCCTTCCACTTAATAAAATCCTTGTCCTTACCGCTTACAGCCTCTATTCCCTTCTTATTAAAGACCAATTCTAAACCATGGGGCATATCAGCCAGCTGCTTTTTAGCCTTAAAAAACATTAAAACAGGCTGGATAACTGGAAAGAGGAGGACGCCTATTAATAAAAGCATTCTCACAATAATTCCAGACCTAGACCAAAAATTTAAGGCAAGAAGTACCATAGCTAAGGAAAAAATACTATTGACCACCTTCATCATTATGTCATTGTACATAATGGCCAGGGAGGTCCTCCATAGCTCAATCAGGGTAAGGTCATTACTAACTCTAAACTCCATCTTAATTAAACAAGGATGGTAGCCAGAGGCTAACGGCAGGAATAAAGGTTACTATCATCAGGGTTATTAACATAAAGAGATAGAAGGGAATTGTGGCTTTAACTAGTCTCTCCATCTTAACGCCAGAAACCGCTGAACCTATAAAGAGCACCGCACCAACCGGTGGAGTTAATAGCCCAATACCACAGTTAAGTACAACAATAATACCAAACTGAATTGGATCAATTCCAATTGAAGTTGCAATAGGTAATAGGATTGGAGTGGCAATAAGGATAATTGGAGCCATATCCATAATCATACCTAGAATCAAAAGGATAATGTTAAGTAGTAGGGCTATTAAAATTGGGTTATCTGTTAGGCCTACAATTGCCTGGGCTGCCAAGGTTGGAACGTGGAGCCTTGTTAATAAAAACCCAAAAATTGATGAAGTACCAATAAGGATTAGTACTATAGAAAGTGTATCTATAGCATCATTAAGGGCATACCATACTCCCTTCCAGGTCATTCCTTTGTAGATATAGATAGAAACAAAAAGGCTGTAGAGTACCGCTATAGCAGCAGATTCAGTAGCTGTAAACTTCCCAGTTACAACCCCTACAACAACTATTAGTACTGCAGCCAGTGCCCAGAAGGATGAAAGGGTCTGCTTAAATACATTTTTAATGCTAAAAGGTGTTCCTCTAGGATA
>LFTD01000107.1 GCA_001512625.1 Clostridiales bacterium DTU036
GCAATTACTCTTTATTGTATTTATAACTTCCAAACTATGTATTATTAAATTACCACAGACAGTATGATATCAGGCAGTGGAGTCCTGGTAGAGAAAGAATGAGTAAGGGGGTAAGGCTAGGGAAAAATGAACTAGAAGTTTTGATTGAGCTGGCCCAGCAAATGTTAAGTGAAGATAGTTAATCTTTTAGAAAATGAAAAAAAGAGTGGTTTTCCACTCTTTTTCCTATTCTTCAGTTTCAGCAGTTTCTTCAGTTGTATCTTTTGTATCAGCGGCTTCATCTGATTCTTCATCTTCCTCTGTGTATACCTGAGCTTCCATAACAGTATAGATTAGCTGATCAGGGCTGGAGAAGACTTCGAAATTCTCATCATTATTAATATCAAGATCTGAAACACTTAGTGTATCACCGACTTCTACATTGCTAATATCCACAGTTATAGAGTCAATTAGGTGACTGGGGAGAACCGATAGTTCAATTTCAGTGTTAAGTTCTTGGATAATGATATCCTGTTTTAGGTTATCATGGCCAGTAATAAATATTGGGATAGTAACTCTTACTTTCTCTCCTGCTTGTAGTGCTTGGAAGTCAAGGTGAATAACATCTCCTCTAACTGGGTGATTTTGTATATCCTTTAGGATTACAAAGTATTCCTCTCCGTCAACATTTAGATTCAAGCTAGAACCTACGTGAGAACCACGAAGGTACTTATTTACTTCATTTAGGCCTAGGGATATAGCTTGTGGGTCAATATGTGAACCGTATAAAACGGCGGGAACACGCAGGTCCTTACGAAGCTGATTGTTATCACTGGTGCTTGCCTTACGTAAACTAGCATTTAATAGTGCTCTTTCCATAATTCCTCCTCTTACATTACTCTAGCTAGTATAGCAAAGAAGGCTAGCCTTGTCGACCCTTTGTTTATTT
>LFTD01000096.1 GCA_001512625.1 Clostridiales bacterium DTU036
ATACTTTGTTTATTTAGTTTTATACTAAGAGAAAAAAGAGAAAAAATGCTAAGCATCTTGGCAAATTCTTCTTAAAGTCCTTTAAAAAGGGTAGATATGAGGAAGAGCTAAGATAAGGAGGCAGAGATGGATAGCAAAATTTTGTATGAAGAAATAATAAAACTTCAGCAGGGGAACCTGCATTTATATAAAGAGGACTATCTTAGGCTAAAGGAAAAAGAAAAGGCTACAGAAGCCTATTATCATGGTGAGCCAGTCCCATTTTTATATACACCTAGATTTTTTACACCTGAGGAAATGGATAATCTTCATAGCTTGGTGGCAGAATCAGTGGAACTTTTTGATAGAGTAGTGGAACTCTATATGGAAAAAGAAGACTTTAGAAGGCTCTTTGGCTTTCCTAAAAAGATTGAGGAGCTAATCCTATTAGGAAGTCCTCTACCCAGAGTTTTTCCCATGGCACGGATGGATATTTTCTATAGGGGTATAGATGACTTTGAATTTTGTGAAATCAACACAGATGGCAGCTCTGCCATGAATGAAGACAGGGTCCTTAGTGAACTCTTTTTTGATAGCAAGCTCTATAAGAAGCTTGAGCAGGACTATGCAATAGAAGGTTTTGAGCTCTTTGATAGCTGGGTTGATTTTATTATGTCCACCTGGCATAAAGAAGGTAGCCCCAACGTAGCCATTATGGATACCGATATAGATAACGATGAATTTAGACGCTTTGCTAGGCATTTTGAAGCCAGAGGCTGCGGAGTTAAGCTAGTAAGGCCTTGGGATATGGAGCTTGATCAGGGCTACCTAGCTTTTGAGGGGATGCGATTTGACTATGTCTACAGAAGGTTGGTGACAACTGATTTTGAGGATATCTATGATGAGGTGCCTAACCTTGTCCAGGGCATTAAGGAGGGTAAGACTGTCCTAGTTGGCCCCATAGCCAGCCAGATTATTCACAACAAAATCCTCTTTTATGTGCTCCATCACCCAGAGGTTCAAAAGTATTTTACTGAGGCCCAGCAGGACTTTATTAAAAAACACTTCCCCTATACTGCAATAGTGGATAAAAAGATTTATGAAGATAGAAGCTTTATTGATAATCGCAGTAACTATCTTTTAAAGCCCATGGACTCCTACGCAGCTAGGGGGGTCTATTTAGGCAGTGAAATGAGTGAAGAGCTTTGGCTTGAAACCCTTAAGAAACTAGAGAATCAGGATTACCTTATTCAGGCCTTTGCTAGGCTTCCTTCTATTGAGATGATAAGCTATACTGAAGGTATTAGGAGCTTTAACCATATGAGCGGACTTTATGTCTATAATGGGGAGCTAAAGGGGTTTTTATCTAGGGCCTGCCAGGGACCGATAATAGCTGGGCCCTATGGTGGTAAGACTTTGGCTACTCTAAGCATAAAAGAAAAATAGACTAGAGAGGAAGAAAAAATGAAAAATGTAATTATTTTAAGGGATGATGCTATGGGAGGGGGCTCCCAGGAATTAGGAAGAAAACTTATGGGCACCTTTCTCCTCAAACTTTGGGGAAGCAGTAAGAAGCCTGAAGGTATTATTTTTTACAATGGAGGCGTCAAACTCCTTACTGCTGCAGGAGGTAGCCTTGAGGCTTTAGAAGCCCTAGAAAAGCAAGGGGTGGATTTAGTGGCCTGTGGAACCTGTATAGATTTTTTTGGTATAGGAGACCAGATAGAAGTTGGTAGAGTTTCAGGTATGGAAGAGATTCTTGATATTATTCAAACTGCCGAAAAGGTGGTAACAATTTAGGGGAAGCCCCCTTTTTTGTTGGCAATAAACTGATAGAAGATAAAGAAAATTGCCTTCATACTTTTTGGCTAAACTAGGCCTACTGGAAATTTGGTCTAGACTTATGATAGACTAATACATTAAGGGAATAAGTTAAATTTACAAATCCCTATAGTCAGGGAGAGCCTATGAGAGTTTTTATTTTAATAATACTAGTCCTTCTTAGTTCCTGCGATGCAAATGAGCCCCAACCTATGGTTGAGGAAATAGTCGAGAACTATTACGATAGTTTGGTTGATAGGGACCTTGAAGGTCAATTGGAAATTTTAGCCCCATTTTCTGTAGACCCTGAAACCTACTGGGATAGTTTTTTATCCTATGTTGAAGGCGGGGAGCTTCATGGTATAGAAGTCTATCACGAAGATGAGCTTCTCATAATGGTGGAGCTAGATTTCACTCTTTATTTATCGGAATCATTTCCCGATAATACATCACTGAAGAGTGGAGAAAATAGGCTACAAAGATATTTTAGTTTTTTTAAAAAAGAAGATTACAAATTGAAGGAAATTTTAAATAAAGCAATTTTTTAGGAGGAAAGATGGCAATTGTTTCTAAGTATGGAAAAGAAAGATTTATTGATAATGGCAGGGGAAGAATAGATGTGGGTCCAGGAGAGGGAGAATATAAGCCCTATGATTTGCTATTTGGAGCTCTAAGTGCCTGCTATTTTTATACCCTAGACTCTTTGGCTAAAAAATTAAGGGTTGATTATGATGAGGTAAGTATAAGTATAGATGGGATTAAAAAAGACGATAAGATAGCTACACTTAAAGATGTTTACTTTACCATTGAAGCTGAGGGAGTAAGCGATAGGGAGAAATTTAAAAAGGTTTGTGAACTGGCTGGGAAATACTGTTCTATTCACGCTACAGTGGCCCAGGTTTCAAATATGCACCATGAAATTATTTTTAAGTAAATTTCTAGAGGAGAATTTATGGACATCCTTGAGCTATTAAAGAGTAAAAATCGGGCTCAAACCCTGGAGGAAATCAGTCAGGCCCTAGATCAAGAGGAGGGCCTTTTAGCTGAGCTTGAGAGGCTGGAGAATCGGGGGGAAATAAGAAAGACCAAGAAGGGGACCTACTTAGCCGTGGATGACAAGGGCCTTGCTAGGGGGAGCATGTCTATACCTGGGAGTAATTTTGGCTTTTTTATCTATGAGGATGGCTCAAAAGAAGATGTTTTTATCCACCGCTCAAACTTTGAGGGGGCCATGGATGGTGATGAGGTACTAATTAGAGTTCTTCCATCTAGTGGTGGTCAAAGAGAGGAAGGTAAGGTTGTAAAGGTCCTAAACAGAAAACATAAAAGTGTTTTGGGAACCTACCATAGCCAGGGTTATCTCGTTCCTCTTAGTAGGAGGCTTCCAAAGACAATCTTTATAGACAAGAAAAACAAAATGGGAGCTAAAAATGGTGAAATAGTCCAGGTGGAAATTCTTAGCTATGAAAGCCGCTATAGGGGAATTGAAGGCAGGGTGGTTAAGAGGCTTGGAGCCCACAATAGTCCAGGCCTAGATTTTAAACTTGTTATAGAAGAATTTGATCTTCCGGAAACTTTTCCTGATGAGGTCTTAGAAGAGGTTAAAAAACTTAAACCTCCTAGCCAAAATGATTTTAGTGATAGGAGAAGAATAGAGGAGAGGGTTTTTACCATAGATGGGCCCGATGCCAAGGACTTTGATGATGCTATCTCTATTTCAAGAAATAATCAGGGCTATAAGCTGGGTGTCCACATCGCAGATGTTAGCCACTATGTAAAAGAAGGAAGCCCCTTAGACAGAGAAGCTTATAGGAGGGGGACTAGTGTTTATTTAGTTGATAGGGTTATACCAATGCTCCCTGAAGAGCTCTCAAATGTCCTTTGTTCACTTTCACCAGGTGAGGATAAACTTACTCTCAGTCTTGAAATTGAGATAGATAGTAAGGGCAAGGTAGTCTCTAGTGATATTTTCCCTTCGGTTCTTAGGTCATCAAACAGACTGGTTTATGATGAGGTTAGCAGGTTTTTAGAAGGCCAAGTAAATGAGGAGCTGGAACCCTTAAGAGAGGAACTTGAAACTTTCAAAGAGCTGACCTTGATTTTAAGGGCGGCTCGGGAAAAGAGAGGGGCCATAGATTTTGGTACTTCAGAACCTCAGTTCACCCTTGATAAGAATGGCTGGCCTATAGAAGTAAGCCTTAGGCAGCAGGGCCTGGCTGATATTATGATTGAAGAGGCCATGATCTTAACCAATACTGTGGTATCCCAGCACTTTAGCTGGATGGAAATGCCCTTTCTTTATAGGTCCCATGAAAGCCCTGATAGCCAGAAAATGGCAGAGCTCAATAGGCTTCTTCACAGCTTTGGCTATCTCTTAAAAGGAGATTTACAAGAAATCCATCCCAAGCAAATAAGCCAGCTTTTAGTTGAACTTAAGGGAAAACCTGAGGAAGCCATGCTGGTAAGAAAGATTCTAAGGTATTTAAAACAAGCCAGATACACTAATGTTCTTATAGGCCATTTTGGTCTGGCTCTCCAGCACTACTCTCATTTTACAGCTCCGATAAGACGCTATCCAGACCTTCAAATTCATAGGATTGTAAAGGAAAGTTTATCTGGGATGAGTGCAAAGAGAAGAAAGCACTACGATGAGATCCTTCCTGATGTTGCTGAGAAAAGCTCAATAAATGAAAGAAAGGCCGAGGAAGCCGAGAGGCGGATGGATGAAATTAAAAAAGCCCAGTATATGCTAGACAAGGTTGGGGAAAAGTTTACTGCCAGGGTGTCGGGAGTTACTAATTTTGGGATCTTTGTTGCTCTTGATAATACAATAGAAGGAATGATAAGGCTAGATGAACTTAATGATTATTATATTTTAGATGAAGCCCAAACCAAGCTTGTAGCTACCACTGGAAGGGAAATCCATATTGGTCAAGAACTAAGGGTTATCCTTAAGAATGTAGAGGTCTACCAAGGTGAGATTAGTTTTAGTCCAGGAGAGTATTTATGAAAATTTTATTGAGTGACTTAGATGGCACCCTTTTGACCAATGATAAGAAAATCAGCCCTAAAGTTCAGGAAGCTATTGATTTATGGCAGGCAAAGGGGAATCTATTTGTTATAGCTACGGGTAGACTTATAAGCTCTGCTCAGTACTTTGCTGACAAGAGTGGGGCAGGAGAACTAGTTGTAGCTTGCAGTGGCGCTGCTATCTACAAAAGGGGGGATATGGTTTTTGAAAAAACAGTACCCCTTCATCTTGTGGAAAGACTATGGAAGATTCTAAAAGATACAGGTGTCTACGCCCAGGTCTATAGTGATAGAAGCCTTGTTTATAACTTGGAGGGTGGGCTTCTTCCAGGTTATAAGCAGCATAAGAATTATGGGAATAGGTATAGGCTTCCACTTATCTTTATGGAAGATTATGACAGAAAGCATATTCCAGGCTCGGTACATAAACTGAGTTTTGTTTGCCATGATGAGAAAAAAGCCCAGGATATAATTGCTTCTCTAGGTGACCTTTCTGAGGTCAATGTCTTCAGGTCCTTGCCCCATCTATATGACATTATTAGTAGGGAGGCAGATAAGGGCTTGGCAGGCCACTGGCTTAGAGAAATCTTACAGGCAGATAAGTTCTTTGCTATTGGAGATAATGAGAATGATATTGCCATGCTAGAGGAGGCGGATTTTTCCGCTGTTATGAACGGCTCTCCTAACCATGTTCTGGGTAAAGCCGATATGAAGGTTGCCAGCAATGAAGAGGATGGAGTTGCTGAGTTTATTTACTATCTTTTAGATAATCATTAAAAAAGGACCCTAGACCGGGTCCTCTACTTTTGTAAATACCTTGTAAATGACCTCGAAGGGGGTCATTTTTACGTTAATCTTTATTTTGTCTTGGATATTTTTGTAATCAACCCTCAGTTCGGGCACACTTTGGCTTCTCAGATAGGCTTTTTCCTCATCATTCATAAGTTCTGGATTAGAGAAGTTTCTTAGCATGTAATAGGGTGAGCCATTATATCTAGAAATGATTTGAGTTTTTTCCTTATAGGTTCCATTTAGTCCTTCTAACTCAATATTGATCTCCCTATTGTATCTATTAAGTTTATCAAAGCCCTTTTCTAAACTAAAGGAATAGTCAAGGAAAGGATTGGTGTAGATAATCATGTGAATATCATCGCCTTTTTTACTAACCATACAGCCTTCTTTATGGTAAATTACCTCAGAGGGCATTTGGGAAATAAAGTTGCTAATATGATAGAAGGTTGTAGGGAAGCCGTCGGGGCTTATAAGAATACTGGTAAATACACTGGTTTTGGTCCTGCAGTTAAAATGGAAATCATAGTGGGGGATAATTCTAGATTTCCCCTTAAGATTCATCCAAAGGTCAAGGCAGAGTATGCTAAAGAAAAGATCAAAGTACAAGGGGTCAACAAAATCAAGATCCATGTTAATCTCAATACCTTGTAGCTCTATCTTAGTCTTTCTAAGTCTTTCATCGGTTTCAAATCTATTAAGCTGTTCGATAGCTTCTCTATAAGTCTTAAGGGCGCCAAGTAGCTGGTGGGGCTCATTTAGATGGATCTGTTGGGGAACCTTAAGCCTAACATAACTGGAGCTTGGTAGCCTAATTCTGTGCCTGTTCTTTGATATAAAGTCAATAACCTTCTCTAGGTCATCAGTATTTAGTTTACCTAAGTTGTAAACAGAATTATAGTTTACTGTAAATAGAACTTTTTCCATCATAATATGGCGTTTTTCCATAAACTCAAAGAAGTAGGTTATGGATTTTTGAGAACTGAGTTTTAAAATATAAGAGGTATCAAAAGTGAAGTAGTAATCTTCAACAAGACTTCTACCCATAGTTTTAATTAGATGCTTATAAAACTCTTCTAAAACTTTAATATAATTAGTCAGCTCTTCTCTTTGGTGCATGTTGCAGAACTCGTGGATAGATTTATCCATTAGTTCGACAGAAAGGATGGGAGTAGAGGACTTGTCCTTAAGAATTTCAAGTAGGCCAAAAAGCTCCTGTGCAGAAGCCCATCTATTAAGGTCGCAGAGATAAATCCTATCAAAATTACCCTCTTGAATTCTAATATTGATTACCAGAATATTGTTTCTAGTAATAATCTGGGTGTTTTTTATCTCGTCTAAATAGTTCTCTCCAAGGTTGTTAAGAGATATTCCATGTAGTCCGAGGGCAGGCTCTATAAAGGATTCAGTATTGAGCGAAACCCTATGTTTATTGTAGTTTGAACCCAGGTACTCAGTCATAGTGTTTGAGTAGCTAGGCTCAGCATATCTGGCTGAAAAATTTTGGTATCCGCATTTAAATCTAAGATCTTCCTGGTCGGTATTCTTATTTGCCAGCCTAGTAATGAATTTCCTATAGTTTGAAGGGGTTGTACTTACAAATTGCCTAAAAATCCTATTGAGGGATTTGCTAGAAGTAAAGCCTATTTCTAGGGCAATTTCTTCTATGCTCATATCCGTAAGAAGAAGCTGAGCGGCTCTTTCAAGTTTTTTTCTTTGAGAGTAGTCTGAAAAACGCACACCAGATACTTCTTTAAAAACTCGGGAAAGGTAGGAAGGGCTAATATCCAGGGCCTTGGCTAAGTCTTCTAGGCCAGGTTCCTCTTTTTCAAAAATATGCGAGGCCTCAATAATAAGATCAGTTTTCTTGCTGGAATTTAGTTCTTCTATGTCGGATTTTTCACTCCAAGGTAGTTTTTCTAAGAACAGTTGGGTAAGCTCTATAACTTGACTATGATTATCCCTAAAGATTTCCTCATAGATTCTGTAAAGTGTATTAAGCTGGGCTTGCCTGATATCTTTCTCTTTGGTAATACAGGGTAAGTATTTATTTTGGAAGGGTTTACTGTTTCTAATAAAACTTTGGTCTATCGTTAGGTTTATATAGAGACTGGGTTCATGATCGGGTATTAGCATAAAGGCCTGGCCTGGGATAGCCATAAACATATCACCTATATTTAAGGCAGTATATTTCCCTTTACAATTTAATGTGGCCTTGCCATCCACTAGATAATAAAACTCAAAGCTGCTTGCGATATCTACCTTAATATTTCTTAGTTCGTCTAACTTTGCAGATATTGACATGGGCTCATGAGCTTCTTTGTAGTCAGTCATATCGCCTCCTCATCTGGCTATTTGGTTGAATCTTTATCAAAATAATAGTATGCTTAAAGGGCTTAAATGGATAAGAAAACCTTAACAAAGGTTAATTTATTCAAGTGGGTAAGGATTTATACATACCTAATTAATGATAAACTTTAAAGATTTTTTTGTCAACTTGCCCTTATGTAGCTATTTGTTACTTATAACTTATAAAGATTAAGAAAAAACTTATTTATAAGAGGATATAAATGGATAGAATCACCATAGAAGGACTTGATAGTATTGAAGGCATAAGGGTAAAAATTTTTGAGGAGTTAGAATCTACTAATAGCTATCTAAAGGCTAGGGCCTACACGGGTCTTAGAGAGGGAGAGCTTATAGTAGCAAAAACCCAAAGCCAGGGAAGGGGGCGAAGAGGCAGGTCTTTTTACTCTCCCAAAGATACTGGTATATATATGAGTTTGCTCCTAGAGCCTACTGAGACAGTGATGGTGGAATTAGTTACAGCAGCCCTTGCTGTGGCGGCGGCCAGGGCTATAAAAAAGACCCTGGAGCTTGATGTCAAGATTAAGTGGGTCAATGATATTTTCTATGAGAATAGGAAGGTGGCGGGTATCCTAACCGAGGGACTCTATTCTGGAGGTAATAAGCCTGACTACCTAATTGTGGGAATAGGGATTAACCTTTATAGGCCTAATGATGGTTTTTTAGATGGCCTAGATGAAGCTGGTTATCTTTTGGAAGAAAAAAAAGAAGGTCTTTTAAACCTTCTTATTAAAGACCTTATCCAGGAGTTTTGGCCTCTCTATCAAAATTTAGATAGGAGGGAATTTCTCAAGGAATATAAAAAGAGAAGTCTGCTACTGGGTAGAGAAATCTTGGTCCTAGGAGAAAAGCCCTGGAAAGGTCTGGCCCTTGACATAGATGAGGACTGCAATCTACTTGTGGAGGATCAGCAGGGAAAAGTTCATAGCCTCTATTCAGGTGAGGTAAGCGTTAGGACTAGCTTAGACTAGTCTTTTTTTGTATGCGCCTGATAGTTGTCTCCGTGTTTTACAAAAGTCATAAAGAGTAGGGCCAGGCCAAAGGCCAAGACTGAGTACAAGAAGAGAGTAGAGTAGTCCTGGGTCATATCCCTTATCCAGCCAAAAAGTATGGGGGAGACAATGGAGGCGGAAAAGGAGAAGAAATAGTAGTAGCCTGTAAAGGCTCCTAGATTCCTCTCAGTAGTCATTTCCACAACCATGGGTAGGGAGTTGATATTAATACAGGCCCAGAAGAGTCCTCCTCCAACTAGGAGTATGGTTATTAGGGTTAGGTTCTCAAGGAAAAGTAGGGGTATGAACATGATAATTATGCCAATAAGCCCTGTGATAATCATTTTTTTCCTACCGATTTTTCCTGCTAATATTCCAGAGGGCATGGCAAAGACCAGGAAGGCCAGGGAGAAACTAGTCAGAATCATAGAGGCTGAACCAGAACTAACTCCAAGGTTATTGGTGGCATAGAGGGTAAAAAATGTTTCTACTGCATTGTAGCCCGAGAACCAAAAGAAGATAGCTGCTAAAAGAAATAAAAGGCTTCTTTTTTCTTGTCCGCTAAGCTGCTTAAAGGGGCCAAGGAGGCCCTCTTTTTCTTTTTTATCTTCTTCTAGATCAATCTGTCCTAATCCAAAATCCAGTGCCTCCTGAAGTAGGCCTTCTTCTCTTTTTGATAATTTTTCACCATCTTTTTTCCTAAGGATTAGGCCCACAGGCTCTCTAACAAATTTGATTAGAGTTACTAGGGAGGCCAGCATTATAATAGTAGCCATTAAAAAGGGTAGGGTCAGACTGGGATTATTCTTTGCAAGCATTCCTCCAAAGAAAAAGGCGATTATTGAGCCTATTCCACCCATAAGGTTTATCACCCCATTAGCCTTGCTCCTAAGCTCCTTGGGGGTAACATCAGGCATTAGGGCGATTACTGGGGCTCTCCAAAGACTCATTATTAGGTTAAAGATTACTATTACTGCCATCATTGAATAGAGGCTATTCATCCTTGGTATAAAGAGGAAGACTAGGGCAGAAAGAGGAAGTCCTACCATTATCCAGGGCATTCTACGCCCCCTTCGGGTTATCGTTTTATCTGAGGCTGAACCAGCCAAAGGCTGGAAAATAACACCAAAGAAATTGTCAATGGTCATAATAATACCTATACTAGTTGTGGTAAGAAGAAAGCGCTCTTCTAAGAGGATGGGCACAAAACTATTGTAGATGGCCCAAACCAGGGAAGAGGCTAGGAAACCAAAGCCAATAAAACTGGTATTTTTGTAGTTTAATTTCAATTTGTTTTTCATTTCATCTCCTTCCTTTATAAGATTATAACATTTTAGCAAATCATGACCACCCTTAAAAAGGGTGGTTTGGGGTAGGGCTATAAGCCCTTGCTACCAACC
>LFTD01000047.1:0-16164 GCA_001512625.1 Clostridiales bacterium DTU036
TGGAATCCTGATTATAGGACCAACAGAGAAAACGTTCTAGACTCCGGTACCAGCCCCTGTATTACTGAGTGTCCAGCCCATATTCCTGTTCAAGGTTATATTAAGCTGGCTTCCCAAGGTAAATACACTGAGGCGCTAGAGCTAATTAAAAAGGTTAACCCCTTCCCAGCAGTTTGTGGTAGGATTTGCCCCAGAACCTGTGAATCTGCCTGTACTAGGGGAAGTATAGATGAGCCAGTTGCAATTGATGATATTAAGAGGTTTATAGCTGAGCAGGACCTAAACAACGATGTAAGATTTATTCCTAAGAAGAGGCACGACTATGGTAAGAAGATTGCAATAGTTGGAGCTGGCCCATCAGGTCTGTCCTGTGCCTACTACCTAGCTGTTGATGGCTACAATGTTACAGTCTTTGAAAAGCAAAATGCCCTTGGTGGTATGCTGACTCTAGGTATCCCTTCCTATAGACTAGAGAAGAATGTTGTTAATGCAGAAATAGATATTCTTAAGGAGATGGGAGTTGAGTTTAAGACAGGTGTAGAGGTAGGTAAGGATGTTAGTCTAGATGATTTAAGAAATCAGGGATATGAAGCCTTCTACCTAGCCATCGGCGCCCAGGCAGGAAGAAAACTTGGTGTTGAAGGTGAAGACGCTGAAGGCGTTATCTCCGGCGTTGACTTCCTTCTTAATGTGAATCTTGGTAAAGAAGTTGATATGACAGGGGACATTGTTGTAATAGGCGGTGGTAATGTGGCCATTGACGTTGCAAGAACTGCAACTAGAGCTGGTGCATCAACTGTTCAAATGTTCTGTCTAGAGGATGAAAAGACCATGCCTGCCCTTGATGAAGAGGTTGAAGAGGCCCTTTCTGAAGATATAGTTATTAATAACTCTTGGGGACCAAAAAGAGTTCTAGTAGAAGATGGCAAGGTTGTTGGCATTGAGTTTAAGAAGTGCCTCAGCGTTTTTGATGAAAACAAGAGATTTAATCCTAAGTATGATGAGGAAGACATCAAAGTCGTTAAGGCTGACAAGATCCTTCTTTCCATTGGCCAGGCTATTGATTGGGGTGGAATCCTTGAAGGCTCTAAGGTTGAGCTTAATCCAAATAATACCATTAAGGTTGATCCCAAGACCCTTCAAACTGCAGAGCCTGATATCTTTGCAGGGGGAGACGCAGCAACTGGACCTAAATTTGCAATTGACGCAATTGCTCTTGGACTAGAAGGAGCGATTTCAATCCACCGCTTTGTCCATCCTGGACAAGACCTACTATTTGGTAGGGATAGAAAAGAATATAGGGCTTTTGACAAGGCAAACCTAGAGCTAGATGGCTATGATAGAATTCCTAGAGAAAGAACTAGAGCTATTGATGGTCAAAAGGCCAAGGTAACCTTTAGTGACCTAAGGGATACCTTCACAGAAGAGCAGATTAGAAAAGAAACTGAGCGCTGCCTAAGCTGTGGTGCCACAGTAGTAGATGAATATATCTGTGTCGGTTGTGGTCAGTGCACAACCAAGTGTAAGTTTGATGCCATTAGCCTAGTTAAAAAATACGATGCTAAGAATGTCAGCTTTGAAGAACTTAAGCCCGAGGTTATGAAAAACGTGGTTAAGAGAACTGGTAGAATGGCTGTCCACAGTGTCAAGAAGGGCCTAGGTATGTATGACTAGGAATAGACAGGTGGAAATATGCATGAACTAGGGATTATGATAAGCGTGGTTGAAACAGTAGAAAAGTTTGCCAAGGAAAATGGAATTACTGAGATAGAGACCCTGGTTATCCAGATTGGAGAAATCTCCTCTGTAGTTCCACATTTTGCCCAGGCCTGCTACCCTGCAGCTATTGATGGAACCATGATGGAAAACACCGAGCTCAAGATAGAGATTATACCAGCCAACTGCAGGTGTAATAACTGCTCCAAGATTTTTGGCTATGTTGGTAGCCGAGGAATCTGTCCCCACTGTGAGGCTGAGGACTGGGAGCTTCTAGGGGGCGAAGAGTTCAACATAAAAGAAATAGTAGCTTGTTAGCGCTGAATCTTTAAGAAGAGAGGCTGTAGTCTATTGGACCACAGCCTCTTTAGTTGTACATCATCAAAAATATTTAGATAAGGTTTATCCATTGTTTCGGGGTGGTACTTATTCTAATTGGTAGAAGTGGTTGGTAAAGGGATAGATTTATGAAAAATACCATCTACAAGACTCTATTTGGGTTTCTTGAAGGCTTTACTTTTCTTTGCTTCCATTACTGAATAAGAAGACTTCTTTTTAATAAAGAGCTGGGCCTTGGGTATAAAAGACTAGTAGGGAAAAGGAGAGGGTTTATGCAAAGAGATGTAAAAGAGAATGGAATAGTAAACTTTAGGCAACTTGGAGGTCTAAAAAGTTCAACTGGTCAAAGGGTCAGAGATGACCTTATATTTAGGAGTGGGAGCTTGGATTTTTCCACCAGTGAACTGGATGAATTTCTAAGCCCTTTTGGAATTAATCAGGTCTATGATTTGAGGTCAGGCGGAGAAATTGCCGCTAGCCCCTATAAGCTGCCTGAGCACATTGAGTATAAGCATAGGCCCATTCTACCTGGTTTAGATAGGCAGATGGAGAGGTTTGGACTTATCTATCCTGGTAGCCAGGATATGGCGGACCTAGGCTCGAGCCAGGGTTTTTCACAAGAAAAATTAAAGTATATGACTGACTTTATGATTGATATCTACCGACAGATGGGGGAGAGGCCAGAAATTTTTGGAAGCATCATTAAAGAGATTATAGCTTCTGAAGGTGCTACGCTTTACCATTGTTCTGCAGGTAAGGATAGGACAGGAGTCCTATCTGCCATGCTCTTATTATCCCTAGGAGTGTCTCAAGACCAGGTTATGGATAATTATCTACTTTCCAATGAATATAGGAAAGAAGAGGTAAATAGAGAGCTTGAAAAGTTAAGTAGGTTAATATCAGATCCTAAGCAGTTAGATAAGATAAAAGAAATGCTATTTGTAAAAGAGGAGTATCTTGGTGCCACTCTGGATAAAGTTAACTCCTATAGGTCTTTTGAAGACTATGCTAGGGACAGGCTCCTACTTAGTGAAGCTGATTTAGAGAGGCTTCATGACAGATATCTTTATAGTAGTATATAGAATTGCTTTCATTTGGAGAAAATATGATTAGTTATGAGATTCCCGGAAGAGGGACAATAGAGATAAAGAACCTGGTTCTTGATTATAATGGCACAATAGCTGTGGATGGAAGGCTAATTGAAGGTGTAGCTCAGCGGATCAATAAATTAGCTGAGAAAGTTGATATATATGTGCTTACAGCTGATACCTATGGGACTGTTAAAGATGAGTGTCAGGTGCTTAAAGCTGAGGTTATGACCTTTCCTAGAGAAAATGCAGGAAAGAGTAAAAGGGAGATAGTAGAAGGGCTAGATGGAGGAAGCCTTTGCCTAGGCAATGGCTTTAATGATATTCCCATGTTTGAAGTAGCTGCCCTTTCCATAGCTATCCTAGAAGGCGAGGGAATGGCCCCTGGTCTACTAAATAGGGCTGATATCCTCTCTAGGAGCATTCTTGAGGCCCTTGATATAGCCAGTGATGCTAGTAAGGTTAAGGCAACTCTTAGAAACTAATTATAAGTTACGAAATAGCAGGTTAAGGATTTACCTGGTTAAGAGACTTAAGATAATAAAAGCCCCTGGCTATATAGGCCTGGGGCTTAATTAATGACTAGATCTATGCAACCTGATCTGGTGAGACGCCTTCTTTTATACCAATTCCTGTGAAAGCTAATATGATAGCCACTATTGGATTGATAATGTTTAGGAAGGCGTAGGGAGCAAATTGTAGGGGGGAAACTAGCAGAGCCGACTTCATAAAGGCTCCACAAGTGTTCCAGGGAATAAGAGGTGAGGTAAGAGTACCCGCATCCTCCAGTGTACGGGAAAGAAGTCTGGGTTCAAGTCCTCTTTCATCATAGACTTTTTTATACATTCTACCAGGAATAACAACGGCTAGGTACTGGTCAGCTGCAAGAATATTTATGGCAATTGATGTAAAAATAGTTGCAGTGACTAGTGAACCAGTGCTGTGGGCATGTTTGAGGATGGCATTACCAATGGTCTGGAGCATGCCTGTCTTTTCCATGACTCCACCAAAGACCATGGCAAGAATGATCAGTGAAACTGTCCACATCATCTCATCAAGGCCCCCTCTTGAAAGTAGCTCATCAACAACTTCCACTCCTGTTTCTGATACAAAACCGTAGTGAAGTGCGTCAATAATATCTCCTAAGTGAGCTCCTTGGAAGATAGCTGCAAAAATAGCACCAAGAATTGAACCTGAAATCAGGCCTGGTAGAGCAGGCATCTTAAGAACTACTAATACAATTACTATAACTGGTGGAAGAAGAAGAAGGGGAGAAATATTGAAGCTACCAGCGATTCCATCTAGGATGGAAGTAATGTTAGCTGTGTCTAGTTGGCCGCCGGAATATTTCATTCCGATTATCCCATAAAGAACTAGAGAAATAAGTAAGGATGGAATTGTTGTATAAAACATGTAATTGATATGTTCAAAAAGGGTAGAACCGGCCATGGCTGGAGCTAGGTTTGTGGTATCAGAAAGGGGAGACATCTTATCGCCAAAGTAGGCTCCAGATACAATGGCACCTGCGACAATTGGAGCAGGAATGCCAAGACCGGCACCAACACCAACTAGAGCTACACCCACTGTACCAGCGGTGGTCCATGAGCTTCCTGTTGCAACAGAGATGATAGCGCAAATTATTACAGTGGCAACAAGAAAGATTCCAGGTGATAGGAGTTGTAAACCGTAATAAATCATTGCAGGTACAGTTCCACTGAGAATCCAGGATCCTATTAGTGTACCAATAACCATAAGTATTAGTATAGCCTGCATAGATAACTGAATAGTCTCAATAGCACCCTTTTCCACCTCATCCCAGGTGTATCCTAGGCCAAAGATGGCGACTAAACTGGCAACTATGATACCTAGTATTATAGGTATGTGGGGGTCAGCATCATAGAGCAGTATTGCTACTGCTAGCGAAGCCATCAATACAACAATGGGAATAAGTGCGTGAATAATGGTCGCTTCTTTCTTTGTTTTCATTTGTCCTCCTCATAATTGTTTTTTGCTGGTTTTTAACCCAGACTGAGATTAACATATGTATATGTATTACATACATATATGATACTATATGAAACAGTAATTGGCAATCTATATAAATACAGATATATATAGCTAACTTAAAAAAATGCTTTATTTAAGACGGATTATGATAAATAAAATACAAGAATTTTATATAGTAGGGCTTAGATGCAAGGAGATTTGTCAATGTGAATTAATAAGAGAATTTAGTAAGATAATTTAAAGGTTATTTTTATTTAGTATTTTGGTTTAAAGCGGGAAATGAGAATGGATGGGAGCTTTTTTAGGGATAAAAACATAAAATACTTTAAGTTAAAGTAAAGTCTAGAGAAATACTAGGAATTATATGATAGCTAAAAAAAAGGATATCCGGGAAAGCCTTTAAAATAGGGATTGTATCTTAAAATATATAGAAAAGTAATGGCAATAGTTTGACAAGAGGCTGGTTTGACAAATGACCCTCCTAATTTAGATTGATGATGTTCTAATAATATATTTCATAATCTTTAGGAGGATTAGATGAAAAAGAAGATTGGTCTTTTACCAAGACTTATAATTGCTATTATTCTTGGAATAGCAATTGGCCTTGTTGCTCCAAGGGGGATAATTAGTGCAGCAGCCACTTTTAATGGAATTTTCGGCAACTTTTTAGGCTTTGCTATTCCACTTATTATTGTTGGCTTTGTAGCCCTTGGAATAGGTGATCTGGGTCTAGGAGCTGGAAGGCTTCTGGCTATTACTACGGGTATTGCCTATGGCTCAACCATCTTTTCTGGCTCCCTTTCTTATTTTACTTCGGTGGCAGTTTTCCCGAAATTTCTTGAAGTGGGTAGCTTAATAACCGATTCCCTTGATGCAGAGGCTGGACTTGTTCCTGCTTTTTTTGAAGTGGCCATGCCACCGGTTTTTGATGTTATGACAGCCCTTTTAATAGCCTTTACATTGGGACTAGGTATGGCTTCCATTAAAGGAGATGCTCTGAAAAAGGTTATGGGAGAGTTCCAAAACATAATTGAGCTTGTGATAAGCAAGATAATAATTCCCCTGCTACCTTTTCATATCTTTGGTATCTTTGCCAATATGACCTATGCTGGCCAGGTTTTCACAATTCTTTCAGTTTTTGCAAAGGTCTTTTTTGTCATCCTGCTTCTTCATATGGTAGTTCTGCTAATTCAGTTTACCATTGCAGGTACTATCAGTGGGGTCAACCCGTTAAGAGCTATTAAAAACATGGTACCAGCCTATCTAACTGCCATTGGAACCCAGTCTTCTGCTGCAACAATACCAGTAACTTTAGAGCAGACAAAACTAAATGGTGTCAGGGATGATATAGCAGACTTTGTTATCCCCCTTTGTGCTACTATTCACCTTTCAGGTTCTACTATTACCCTGGTTGGATCCTCCCTGGCAGTAATGATGCTTAATGGAATGGAGGTTAGTTTTGCAATGTACTTTCCCTTTATCATGATGCTGGGCATTACCATGGTAGCTGCTCCTGGAGTACCGGGTGGAGCTGTAATGGCTGCCCTTGGACTTCTTGAAACCATGCTGGGCTTTCCCCAGGCCATGCTTTCCCTGATGATTGCACTATATATTGCCCAGGACAGCTTTGGAACTGCCTGTAACATAACGGGAGACGCTGCTATTGCCATGGTAGTAAATAGGATTTCTAAAGAAGAAAAGGCTGCCTAGGCAGCCAGTAGATAGGTTTAGATTAAAGGTCATGGTGGAAACCCTGGTCTTTTTTAAAGGAAAAACTCGGGTTCTAGCCTGGTCTTATTAAGTTTAGCAGTAAAGTCTTTAAGAAAGCTCTGGAAGTCTTCGTCGAGGATGGCTTTGGCCCCAACGGGACAAGCTTTTATACACCTAGAGCAGAGGACGCAAAGACCCAGATCAATATCCCTGTTATTTGCAGCCAGGGCCTGTCTGGGGCAGTCCCTACTACAGAGGCCGCAATCAATACAGGCCTGACTGGTTTCAATTTTATAGTCTTTATAAACCATGCCTGGACGGTAGGGCCTAGTTCCTGGAGGGTTTATAGAAGTAGGCTCCTTTATCAAGACCTCTTTAAGCTTGAGCCCAAATTCATAGGCTAGATCTAAATCACTTTTATCGGGTCTACTGGTGGCAATATCCCTAGTGTAGGAATGCTCGCCAATAAAAGCAGCAGCAGCTATATTTATAAAACCCCTTTCCTCTAGGATGTCTTTAAGCTCTACAAGGGCGTCATCAAAGGCCCTATTGCCGTAGACTACTAGGCTGACTAGAGGGGTCCTATCTCCTCTAAAGCTCTTTAAGTAATCTGCAAGAAAGGAGGGCAGCCTACCTGCATAGACGGGAAGGCCTAGTATAAGTAGGTCCTTATCATCAAGGATTAAAGGCTGATTTCGATTATCCTTTGGAGTTAGGTCGATTATTTCATCTACTAAGTCCAGGGCCCTTGCTAGCTCCAAGATAACCTTTTTGGTGGTTCCAGCGGCTGAAAAAAAAGCCAGTTTAATTTTTCTTTTCATTTAGCATTCCTCCAGGCAGTATAGCTATATAGTGGATGTCTTGCTGTTTGTCAGTCTAGCTATCTTTATTCTACAGGATATAACGAAGAAAGTTACTAATCAAGCAGGTAGAAGTTTAGCTTTAGCATATAAGCTTCTAGCCTGGGTATAGATAGGGTGATTAAATTAAAAAAACAAGGAGTGTGGGATGGATTTAATGAGTTTGTTATTGGGAAGTAAGGAAGAAGGCCTACTAGATGTAATAAGTAGGGACAGTGGGGCATCTCTTGACCAAGTAGAAGCCCTAACCGGTCTAGCTCTACCCGCTCTAATTGAGCAAATTAGTAGAAATGCCCAAAGCAAGGAAGGACTTTCCTCCTTGTCTAAAGCTCTTGACCAGCACTCAGGTAATGATATGACTGATTTGGCAGGCTTTTTAAAGGGAGTAGATAAAGAGGATGGCGCAAAAATTCTAGGACATATCTTTAGCGATAAAAATGCTAGTGTTCAAAAGTCCCTAGCTAAAAGTGCAGGCTTAAGCGGCAAGCAAGTAACCATGATACTTTCAATGCTGGCTCCCTTAGTCCTTGGTACCATGGGCAATCAGAAGAAAAAACAAAATTTAGATACAGCAGGGGTAGGTAGCCTAGCGGGCCAGCTTGCAAAATCTCTTGGAAGCAATAAAAACCTTATGAGTATGGCCCTTAAACTCCTCGATGGTGGAGAAGATTCATCTTTGGATCTAAAGGGAATGCTGGGTAAATTCCTTAAATGATCATAAGTTAGGTCTGGCCTATTGGGCTGGGCCTTTTTATTTTACAGTGGAGACGCTACTATATACCTTAAATATCTGAGAACTACTTAAAAATCTTTAAAAAAAGGCTTATCTTAAAACTTTAGCTGGTGGTTAAGGTGCTTTTAGTATAAGATATTTTTAATGAAACTATCCTAGATAATTTGAGGTCAAAATGAATATAAATCAGATTATTATTGTTATTTCCCTGGTTCTTACCCTATATTCCTGGACTAAGGGATGGCCAAGAAAACTTATTTCTTCCAGCCTTTTACTTTTAGTCTTTCTTATCTTTGGTTCCACCCCTGTGGACAAGGTCCTTTCCTTTCCCTACTCACCGAGCTTTTTAGTTATAGTCCTATCCTTTGTCTTTAGCCAGGGAATTATTAATACTGGACTTACAGAAAAAATTCTAGAACCCAGCCTGGCCAAATACTCAGTAAATAGGTATAAATTTCTTATCTATAGTTGCCTGATGATTTTTGTCCTATCCTGGATTATCCCCCAGCCCTTCTCTAGGGCTGTACTGATTGCCCTGGTTTACAAGAAGTACTTTGATGAGATTTCCTTGGTGGATAGGGCAAAGGAGGCCCTTTTATTTGGCCTTTTTGCCTTTAGCGCTATTATCAACACCTTTTTTCTAGAGATAGACATTATTTTGAATAGGGCCCTGATTACCATTAGTGGTGTAGATATCAGTAGCCTAGAGTGGATGAAGCTTTTTTTCCTTCCGGGTCTTATTGTGCTTTTTATGGTCCTAGCTGCCTACTTAGTTTTATTTAAAGAGGAGCTAAGCCTACTTGAACAGGCTCCAACAAAGAAAATCAATACCAGCCTTGATAGGGAGGACTGGATTAACCTAGGTCTGATTATTTTAACAGTAGCCCTTTGGATAAGCGAAGGACTTCATGGGATTGATGGGGCTGTTTTTGTGGCCCTGGGTATTCTGGCTATGCTGTTTAGAGGGGTCTTAAGCCTGGAGGACTATAAGTCGATTAACCTTGAGCTTCTAGTGTTTTTAACTGCTTCTTTTTCCATAGGAAATGTCATGATGGGCAGTGGCATTGCAGGCAGCCTTTTTGGCAGGTTCTCATCGGTGGTGCCCCAGGTCTACTCCCTAAAGTTTGTCCTGCTGGTTTCCCTAACTACTATGTTTTTTCATATGATTCTTGGAAGCAGTGTAACCACCATGTCAGTGGTGATTCCCAGTCTTTTTTCTGTTGTTTTGGTAGTGGATACAACTGTAATCATAGCCATAATCTTTATCAGCCTCTATATGCAGTATATCCTGCCCATCCATAATGCCCTCATAACAGTTGGCTTGGGTAATGGCTTCTTTGGCTCTACTATTGTCACAAAGTTTGGCCTGGTTACTAGCCTTCTTACCTTTGTCTCAATTTTTATTATCTACCTTACTTGGTGGAGGTTTATAGGATTTTTGTAGGAGAAGAGTTTGCATTAAAAAAACCCGCTTATGATAACAAGACGGGTTTTTCTTCTTTAGAGAAGAGAATCTAGTGCAACAGGAAACTCTTCTTTAGCAAGCTCTAGTACTGCTCGAGCATAGTCCTGAATTTCTTTCTGGGCATCCCAGGCCATTCGCTGCTGAATAAAGTGGGCAACAGAGTGGAGGGAGGCTGTCCAGTACCATCTGACATACATGCCATAAGCTGGTAGGAAGAGTCTGGCCTGTTCAGCACAAATTCCATCTTCCATGGCAGCTTCATAGAGTTCTAGCCCCTGATCAATTTGCTTAAGAAGTTCCTGGGTATACTTAGAGCCTATTTCTAGAGCCACGGGTTCTCCGCTACCCTGCTTGGAATTCTCAGGGATGCTCCTCCACTGGTTTTCCTGGGGCACATAAAAGACTGGTTCCTCTGTTATATATCTTCTTGAGGATTCATTCCAGGCGTTTAAGCTATCACCAATGCCCTCCTGATGGGAGCTCCCCACAATATACTTCCACCACTGCCTGGCCACAACCAAGGGAGCGTAGACTTCAAATTGTAGCATGGCATGTCTAAAGGGGGAGGTATGGTCTTCTCTTGCAAGAAAGTCAATCAGCCTTTTATCTCTATCTGTTAGTTCCTTGGACTCCTTGGCATAGGATACCCTGGCAGCGTTGGCAATGGTAAGGTCATTACCCAGTTTATCAACAAGTCTTACATAACCTTGATCTAGAACTTTTTTCATCTTCATTGGTTACTCCTTAAATTTCATTGGCTAACTTATACCCCTCTAGTCTGCTAAAAAAATAACTTTTACCTTTGTTAAGAAAAGATTAGGGAGAGTAAGGCTGATTATCTTAGAAGACCATGGATTCTAATGACTGCTTAGCCCCCTCCTAGGGGGGTATAGGGAGATTATTAATTATAATAAGTAGGAGGCAGCCATGAAAAAATTACCCTATCTGGCCAGCCCCAGTAGGCTACCAGATACAATAAACCTTGGGCCCGTCCATCTAATAGTTAGAGACCTAGACAAACAGCTGGAATTCTATCAAGATATTCTTAAAATGAAGCTCTTTTCTAGAGAGGGAGATACTGCTTATCTAGGAAGTGAAAGGGATACTTTGCTGGTTTTAAGTCAGGATAGTCAGGCAAAAAAAGTGGCAGAATCAACAGGGCTTTATCATTTTGCTTTGCTGTATCCCTCAGAAGCTGACCTAGCCCAGGCTGTCTACGGACTCTTTGAACTCCGATATCCCAACTGGCCCACTGATCATGGTATGTCCAAGACCACCTATCTAAAGGATGTAGAGGGCAATGAAATAGAGCTCTACATTAGGACTTTAGACAGGGCAGATTTTGTTGAAATTGGTGGTCAGCAGAAATTTTTATATAAAGATGGCAGGTTAAGTGATGGTAGGGACCCACTAGACCTAGATGAACTCTTCTTATCAATGAAGGAAAGAAGAGGACTGGAGGTTCTTCCAGCTGGTACCAGTATTGGCCATCTTCATATCTATAGCAGAGATATAGATGAAATGACCCATTTCTATAGGGATATCCTTGGCTTTGGTGGCGGGGGCAGCTATAGGGCCATGAGAATGGGGGAGGTGGCTCTTAGTGAAAAGAGAAACCATGTTATTGCCTATAATAGCTGGCGGGGAAGCCAGGCTCCCTACCATGACCATGGTTGCCTAGGAATTAAAAACTATACTATAGGTATTAAAGAGGAAGATATTTATAAAGAGCTTCTTGAAAGGCTGGACCAGGCCTCGGTAGTTTATGAAAGAGAGGATAGAGGAGTAAGGCTTAGGGACCCAGCTGGAATTGAGCTAATAATAAGTTTAATTAGTTAGTATCCAATAAAGAACCAATGCTTTGACTAACTAGGTCCATTGGGATCTTTAATAGATGTAGGGCTTATAAGGAGATTATTAGAATTTTAAGCTAAATAGCCCTAAAATAGGGCTATAGTTTTCTATTCCAAATATAGATATTTATTTTTATTAATCATGGGCTATAATGGAAGGGATAATAAGCTTGAGATTATAGAAACCATAGATGTAGGTAAAAAAGGAAAGGTGGCAGTTATGGAGCTAAAAAGAGCAAACTACAGTGAAACTAAGCTATATCCTGAGAGGATTCTCCAGTTTGGAGAGGGAAACTTTCTAAGGGCCTTTGCTGACTGGGCAATCCATAGGATGAATAAGGAAGCAGATTTTGATGCCGGGGTTGTAGTTGTAGGCCCTAGGGGCAATGATAAGGTATATAGGATTAATGATCAGGACGGTCTTTACACCCTGCAAATAAATGGTATAGATAAGGGGCAGCTAATTGAAGAAACTATGGTTATAGATGCTATAACCAGGGCCTTTCATACCCATAAAGATTATGATGAGTATTTAAAGACAGCAGAAAACCCAGATATGCGCTTTATAATCTCCAATACCACAGAAGCGGGGATCAGTTTTGCCAAGGAAGACAGACTTGAAGATAGGCCACAGTCATCCTTTCCTGGCAAATTAACAGCCTGGCTATATCACAGATATAAGACCTTTAATGGTGATAGGAGTAAGGGGGTCTTTGTATTACCTTGTGAGCTTATTGATAGGAACGGTGAGCAGCTTCGAGCTATAGTTTTAGATTATGCTAAGCTTTGGGCTTTAGAAGAAGATTTTTCCAACTGGATTGAGGAAGGCTCGGTTTTCTATAATACTCTGGTTGATAGGATAGTACCTGGCTTTCCCAAGGAGACTGCTGAGGAGACCTTTAGGAAATTAGGCTATGAGGATAGCTATCTTGTTGGAGCTGAGTGGTTCCACCTTTGGGTGATTGAAGGGCCTAGGGACATAGTTAAGGAGTTTCCATCTGAGAAGCTTGGCCTCAACATTCTTTTTGTTGATGACCTAACTGCCTATAGAGAGAGAAAGGTCAGAATCCTAAATGGAGCCCATACCTCTATGGTACCCGTAGCCTACCTATATGGTATAGACACAGTTAGAGAGGCGGTAGAGGATGAGGTTGTTGGGGGATATATTGAGAGCCTGATTATTGATGAGATTATTCCTACCCTTGACCTAGAAGAAGAGGAGCTTAAGGACTTTGCTGCATCAGTTCTAGATAGGTTTAGAAATCCCTTTATCAAGCACTATCTAATCAGTATCTCTCTAAACTCTATGAGTAAGTTCAAAACCAGGGTTCTTCCTTCCCTCCTTGAGTTTGTAGAAAGAAAGGGCAGGCTACCCGAAAAAATGGTCTTTTCTCTGGCCTCTCTTATCTACTTTTACAAGGGAGATAGGGATGGAGAAAAAATTGCCCTTTCTGATGATAGCCAGTATCTGGAGCTCTATGAGAAACTTTGGAAGGACTATGATGGGTCAAGAGCAGGCCTTGAGCATTTAGTGGGAGAGGTTCTAGCACTAGAAGAGCTTTGGGAGCTTGACCTTAATAGTATTGAGGGCCTAAAGAAGAAGCTGGTTGATTATCTCGAGCTAATTGATGGTAAGGGGATGAAGCTAGCCTTAGAGGAGATTAATTAATGAAGGATTATCTAAAGATTAAAGATATTGACAATGTAATTGTAGCAATTAGAGAGCTTAAGGCTGGGAGTCTTGTAGAGCAGACAGAGCTTATTGAAGATATCAGGCCTGGCCATAAACTAGCCAGTAGGGATATTAAGATGGGGGATGATATTATTAAATATGGATTCCCTATAGGCCACGCCACTGAGGATATTAAAAAAGGCAGCTGGGTCCATACCCACAATGTTAAGACCAATCTTTCTGCAAATCTTGACTACACCTATGAGCCCAAGCTAAATGAAATTAAAAAAAGAAGTGGCCCCAAAACCTTTATGGGCTATAGAAGAAAAAATGGTGAGGTAGGTGTAAGAAATGAGCTATGGGTTATCCCTACTGTTGGATGTATAAATAACATTGGCGAAGCCATAGTAAAAAGGTTTATTGCCCTCTACAAGCCAGAAGGCATTGATAACATTGAAGCCTACAAGCATAAGTATGGCTGCTCTCAGCTGGGAGATGACCACCTTGATACCAGGACCGTCCTGGTAGATATGGTCAAGCACCCAAATGCTGGAGGAGTATTAGTATTGGGACTAGGGTGTGAAAACAACATAGTCTCTGAATTTAAAGAGGCTGTTGGAGACTATGACCCAAGTAGGATTAAGTTTATAGTTGGCCAGGAGATTGATAATGAGATAGAGGCTGGTGTCCAGGCTCTTAAAGAAATCTATGATGAGATGAAAAATGACCAAAGGGAAGAAATTGATATTTCTGAGCTAAAGGTAGGCCTTAAGTGTGGGGGCTCCGATGGGTTTTCTGGAATAACAGCCAATCCACTTCTAGGTGAGTTTTCTGACTTTCTAGTAGGCAGTGGCGGAACCACCATCCTAACAGAAGTTCCTGAAATGTTTGGAGCTGAAGTACCTTTAATGGAGAGGGCGGAGAACAAACTAGTCTTTGAAGACATTGTAAAGATGATCAACTGGTTTAAGGACTACTACAGGTTCCACAACCAGCCTATCTATGAGAATCCTTCTCCTGGTAATAAAGAAGGCGGTATTACTACTCTGGAAGAAAAATCCCTTGGAACAACCCAGAAGAGTGGTTTTTCTAAGATTTCCCATGTACTAAGCTATGGCGAGAGGTTATCTGTAAAGGGCCTCAACCTGCTTTATAGCCCAGGTAATGACCTAGTATCATCCACTGCTATGGGGGCATCAGGCTGTCACATGGTTCTTTTTACCACAGGTAGAGGAACTCCCTATGGGACCTTTATTCCAACAATTAAGGTAGCAACTAATAATGATTTATTTAGAAGAAAGCCCCACTGGATGGACTTTAATGCGGGTGCCCTAACTAGTGATAAGTCCATGGATGAGCTAGCTGATGAGTTTATTGAGTTTGTTGTAGAGGTAGCTAGTGGTAAGGCTACCAATAATGAGCTTAATGGCTATAGAGAGATTGCAATCTTTAAGACAGGCGTAACTCTCTAAGATAAATAATAAATAAAGAGTTTATCTAAAGAATACTGGATTAAAATATTAATTTATAAGGAGGACTTAAGTGAAACTATCCTTTAGATGGTATGGGGAGGATGACCCTGTAAAGCTGGAGTATATTAGGCAGATTCCCACTATGGACAGTATTGTTACTGCTATTTATGATGTGCCCGTTGGCCAGGTCTGGACCAAGGAGGCTGTTGCAGCCCTCAAGGCCAGGGTTGAAGGGGCTGGACTTGCTTTTGAAGTTATTGAAAGTGTTCCTGTTCACGAAGATATTAAGCTGGGCAAAAAGACTAGAGATGTCTATATTGAGAATTATAAGGAAAATATCAGAAATCTTGGTGAAGCTGGAGTTAAGGTTATTTGTTATAACTTCATGCCGGTCTTTGACTGGACCAGATCTCAGCTTGATAAGGTTTTAGATGATGGGTCTACTGCGCTGGTCTACTATAAAGACCAGGTTGACCAGATGGATCCACTAAAGGGTGAGCTTTCCCTACCAGGCTGGGACTCATCCTATACAAAGGAAGACTTAGAAAGTCTTTTTGATGACTACTCAAAGCTAGATAAAGAGGACCTTTGGGATAATCTAGAATACTTCCTTAAAGAAATTATTCCCGTGGCAGAGGAGTATGATGTGAAGATGGCCATCCATCCTGATGATCCGCCTTGGCCAATTTTTGGCCTACCTAGAATCATTACTGATGAGGCCAGCCTTGATAGGTTCTTAAAGCTGGTTGACAGCAAGTACAATGGCCTGACCTTCTGTACAGGCTCACTTGGTAGTGGAAGCTTTAATGATATTCCCAGCATGATTGGAAGATACGCTGCCCAGGGCAGGATTCACTTTATGCATGTGAGGAATGTTAAACTCCTAGGAGAAGGGAGCTTTGAAGAGGCTGCCCACGTGTCTTCCTATGGCTCTTTAGACATAGTTGCCATTATGAAGGCTCTTCATGACAATGGTTTTGATGGCTATCTAAGACCTGACCACGGCAGGATGATTTGGGGGGAAACGGGTAGACCAGGCTATGGTCTTTATGATAGGGCCCTAGGCGCCACCTATATAGCTGGTATCTGGGAGACCCTGGAGAAGATTAATAAATAAAAGATTTAATAAAAGTATAGACCCTGTAGCTATTTTGCAGGGTCTTTTTTGACTAGATGTTAACTGGATAAAAAGGGCAGGCACTTTTCTTACAGTCTTGAACATTTCTCATATAGTGGCGGCAGACAATTT
>LFTD01000047.1:16219-18767 GCA_001512625.1 Clostridiales bacterium DTU036
TCTCCAACGATTTTATTGGATAGAGCCCAGCTTTTTTCCGAGTACTGGTCGCAGTCTTGAAGGATGCTGGCATATATTCCTAGACCTACTGCAGTTCCACAGCTACCGTAGAGGCCGCAAAAGGCAGGAAGGACATTTTTTGCCCTCATCATAGCTTCAAGGAGGGCATCACTTAGTTCTTCTTGGCTTCGTCCCTGGGCCTTAAAAGCTACGCTTAGCATGGCCGCAGTAACCAGATAGTGGTGCTGGGGACAGTGCATGGGAAGGTCCGGGCAAGCTAAAAGATGATGGATAAGCTCTGATATTTCTATTCGGTCGTCCTCTTTAAAAAGTCTAAGAGACTCCTCGGTTATGTATCTTGTAGCTGGGTCATAGGACCTAAGGTTAATTTTACTCATCTTGTCTCCTTTGATTTAATTTGTATAGCCTCATAAGAAAAGATATTACTAGTATTTTATTATAGGCCGGAGGTCTAATAAAGCAGCGCATAAAGTGGGATTGTCTAGAGCTATAGGAAGTAGTAGGATATAAAAAGAACCTGGATGTCTAGTTATAATGGCTATCATAAAACTTATAGGAGATTTAAATGGATTTCTCAAATTTAGATTTAAGCGCTATAATAAATATATAATAATAGTTAAGGAGTTTTAAGTATTATGTCTTTATTCCATGTTGGGCTAGATGTAGGCTCTACTACTGTTAAACTAGTAGTACTTAATAGAGATTTAGAAATAGAGTATGGCCAGTACAAGAGGCATTATTCTGATGTGAAAAACTCTGTTAGGGACATAATTATGGAGGCCTATGATAAATTTAAGGATAGTGAGATTACTATCATGGTCACAGGTTCCGGGGGATTATCAGTGACTGACTGGCTAGATATCCCCTTTATTCAGGAGGTAGTTGCCTCAACTAAATCCATTACAACATACATACCCTCCACTGATGTGGCCATAGAGCTGGGAGGAGAGGACGCCAAGATAACCTATCTTGGTGACGCCTTAGAGCAGAGGATGAACTCCATCTGCGCTGGTGGTACGGGTGCCTTTATAGACCAGATGGCTTCACTACTTGAAACCGATGCCGCCGGTCTTAATGAGCTAGCTAAGGCCCATGATACTATCTACCCTATAGCCTCCCGCTGTGGGGTTTTTGCAAAGACAGATATCCAGGCCCTAGTAAATCAAGGGGCATCTAGAGAAAACATAGCAGCTTCAGTCTTCCAGTCTGTTGTAAACCAGACTATTTCAAACCTAGCTTGTGGTAGGCCAATTGAAGGCAGGGTGGCCTTTTTAGGGGGCCCTTTATTTTTCTTGTCTGAATTAAGGGAGAGGTTTGCCAGGACTTTAAATCTTAAGGATGAAGAGGTAATCTTTCCTAAGGAAGGTCAATTATATGTGGCTCTAGGTGCTGGAATTTCCTCTGTTTTAGAGAGCCCTATTAAGTTTTCAGAGCTTAAGAGGAGACTTTTTGAAGACACAAAAAGGCAGGATTTTTCAGTTAGAAAACTTGATCCCCTTTTTAAATCCCAGAAGGAGTATGATGAATTTAAAAAAAGGCATAGCCGGTTTAACATAAAAGAAGTAGATGGCTCCAGCTATGAGGGCTGGGCCTATCTAGGCATAGATGCCGGTTCTACCACAACCAAGGCCGTTGTCCTAAATGAAGACAAGGAGGTTATCTACAGCTACTATGGTAATAACAAGGGAAAACCCATGGAGGCAGCTGTAGATATCCTTAGGGAGGTTTATACAAAACTTCCTGGAGCCAGGATTAAAAACTCCTGTGTTACTGGTTATGGTGAGGACTTTATTAAGGCAGGCCTGGGAATAGATGAGGGCGAAGTTGAAACCATTGCCCACTATAGAGGGGCCAAACACTTTGCAGAGGATGTGGACTTTATTTTGGACATTGGTGGCCAGGACATGAAGTCTATGAAGGTCCATGATGGAGTAATTGACAACATCCTACTTAATGAGGCTTGTTCTTCTGGTTGTGGTTCTTTTATTGAGACCTTTGCTAAGGGCCTGGGCATGGAAGCTGCTGAATTTTTAGAGCAGGGACTTTTTGCGCAAAATCCAGTGGACCTGGGTTCTAGGTGTACTGTTTTTATGAACTCCATGGTCAAGCAGGCCCAGAAGGAAGGGGCTACAATTGGTGATATAGCAGCTGGCCTATCCTACTCTGTTATTAGAAATGCCGTTCAGAAGGTTATCAAAGCTAGGGATCCAAAGAGCCTAGGCAAAAAGATTGTGGTTCAAGGTGGAACCTTTTATGGGGATGCTGTACTAAGAAGTTTTGAACTCATAACAGGCCAGGAGGTAATTAGACCTAATTTAACAGGCCTTATTGGCGCAATTGGTGCAGCCCTTATTGCAATGGATAGGCAGAAGGAAGGGCAGAGCTCCTTAATTAGTTTAGAGGAACTTGAGAACTTTAGCTATGATTCCACCAGGGGTCAGTGCCATAGGTGTACTAATAATTGCACCCTTATAATCAATAAATTCTCCTCTGGAAAACGCTATATCACTGGGAATAGATGTGAAAA
>LFTD01000075.1 GCA_001512625.1 Clostridiales bacterium DTU036
GAGGCTATATCTACAGGCAAGGTTGACTCCAAGTTTGGTAGTGCAATTGAAACTGGTCAAGCAGAGGAAATCACTAAGTTTACCTTGGAACAACCCCATGTCGAACTGGTAGGCTTTCACTGCCATATAGGTTCCCAGGTTTTTACCGAGGATGTTTTTGAAAGAGCTGCAGTAATCATGCTTGAGTTTGCAGCAGACATGAAGGGTAAATTTGGCTATAAAGTCGAGCAAATTGATCTAGGAGGCGGCTATGGAGTAAGATATGTAGATTCTGACCCCTATCTAGATATTGACACCAAGGTCAGTGAAGTGGCTGAGACTATCAAGTCTACCTGCACAAGACTTGGAATTGATCTACCAGAGATACATATGGAACCAGGACGGAGCATAGTAGCTGATGCTGGTATGACCCTTTATACAGTTGGGACAGTTAAAATAATTCCCGGCTATAAGAGCTATGTATCCATTGATGGAGGTATGACAGATAACCCTCGTTTTGCCCTTTATAAGGCCAACTATACCTGCCTACTGGCAAACAAAATGAAGGAAGAGAATGATTTTGAGTGTTCTGTTGTTGGCCGCTGCTGCGAGAGTGGAGACATTATCCAGGAGCATGTCAAACTTCCTAAAAGTGTTGGTAGAGGTGATGTTTTAGCTGTGTGCACTACAGGTGCCTATAACTATTCCATGGCATCAAACTACAACCGTCTTACAAGGCCTCCAGTTGTTATGCTGCGGGGTGGTAATGAGAGCTACATAGCTGTAAGAAGGGAGTCCTTTGAGGATCTGTGTCGTAATGATATGTAAGGAAGTTTCCTTTTTAAATATGTAGACATTAAGAATTGGTTATAGTGTCAAAAGCTACATCCGTAAAGTGAAGGATGGCATAAAAAGTCTTTAGT
>LFTD01000067.1 GCA_001512625.1 Clostridiales bacterium DTU036
TTTAGGGCTACTTAATAAGACTAGAAATCTTTTTAAAGGTATCTGTCGAAGCGCTTCTTTGAATGTCAAAGAGGATGGTCTCAGTTGGAAGGATTCTGGCTCCCATGGCAAGTAGGCTCTGAAGGGCCCAGTTTTTGTTTTCAAGCTTTCTTGAACCCATGGCATCAGAGGCTAGGTAGACCTCCTTATCAAGCTCTAGTAGGTCCCTGGCGGTCTGATAGACACAGACATGGGTCTCAATGCCACTTATAATAAACTGGTCTCTTCCCTGGCTAAATAGGGCTTCCATTACATCCTTCATATCATCCATGAGGGAGAAGGAGGTCTTTTCATGGAGGTTATCATTAATCCAGGGTCTAAGTGACTCTACAGTTGGACCTAGGCCCTTTGGATACTGCTCACTATAGAGGATGGGTAGACCCAGGACCTGGGAGCCCTCTATTAGAATCCGGGCATTTTTCTCTATAGTTTCATAGTCTTCCATAGCTGGTAGTAGTCTTTCCTGAATGTCTATTACTAGGGTTACAGCTCTTCTTTTGTCAATTCTCATAACTAACCTCCTTTAATAAGTTAGGTCTTGGTTTTATTCCTTATTGGCTAAAAAGACACCTAGGATAATAAGTCCTGCTGCCAGCCACTGGTAGCCTATGAATTCTTCATTTAGAAGTATAACTCCTGCCAGTACTGATGTTAGAGTGGTAAGGCCTGAAAAGGATGAGGTGGCCGTGGGACCTATAAGGCCGATGGCGCTCACATTCATTAAAAATGCCACATTGCTTGAAAGCAGGGAAAGATAAAGGATTGATACAAGAAAATCCTTATTCTTTATTGGAAGGCTTAAAAAGTTTGCTGCCTGGCCTTTAGTTAGGGCCACTAGCAAGGCTGAGCCAAAAAAGACCAGGGCACCAATTCCCAGCATAAAGTAAGTCCTCTCATAGACCGTAAAGTCCTGGAGCTTTCTTTGGATAATGGAGTAGAAGCTATAGGAAAAGACTCCACTTATTAGCATTAGGTAGCCAAAGTATGAAAAAGAAGGCTGATTTCTCTTAGTTAGTACCATTATAATTACTCCAAGAGTGGATAGGAAGATTCCTATAAACTGATCCTTTCTAGGAAACTCCCTTAGGAGGATACTAGAGAGGAGCATGGTTACAATGGGGCCAATGCTTAGGATTACCCCAGCTTCAGAGGCGGTGGTATCTCTAATCCCAAGTGACTCAAGACTAAAGTAGAGGACAGGAAAAAAAAGGCCTAGAAGAATCAAGTCTCTTTTTCCGGGTCTAGAGAAGTTTAGTGGAATTTTTAACAGCCTTCTTATAAGTTCAAAAAATATAAAGGCCATCATAAATCTCCAGCCCAGTAGCTCAAGCACTGGGACAGTAGAGGTGCCAGTTTTTGTAAATATAAAAGAAAAGCCAAAAATTAGAGATGTAAGAGCCGCTAAAATCTTGCCTTTGGTATTATCCTGCATAATTATTCCTTTCCCTAGTTAATTTATCAGAGGTAATTGCGATGTATAGAGGCTTTGAATTTAAAGGCCTAGGTGAGTTGTTAAATACTTTTTCTACCAAAAAGCTCTGATTATACTGGAAAAAGGGTTCTTAAATAGGGTTTTCATAGATATTCCTACCACCTGTGTCACAGGAGAAATAAAACCTTAGTTTTACTTGAAAAATAAAAGAAAACTCGCGTTTCATGGTATAATGCTAGTGAAAGCTAAACAAGTACCCGAAAGGAGTTTTCTCATGAATAGTATACACCAAATTTCAATTTTTGACCA
>LFTD01000045.1:0-1623 GCA_001512625.1 Clostridiales bacterium DTU036
ACTGGGAGGTTTATAAAGGCCTGCATCCCATCTATTAGGATTCTGACTTCTACTCCTTTTTTTACCTTTTCCTTTAGTATTTCAAGTATGGTCTGCCACATAAAACCATCGGAGAGAATAAAGTACTCTAAAAAAATAAACTTTTCAGCTTTTTTAAGCTCTTCTAGCATGTCATCAAAGTGGACTGCTCCATCCTCATGATAGATAACATCCTGAGCCCTATAAACTGGAAAATTACCAGTTTTTTCAAGGTAGGTTATGGTCCTAGCTACCAAGGGGTCCTGAGCCCTAATCTCTTCTTTTATCCCTGGGTCTCCGAGGCCCTGATAGAGGGGCTGATAGCGGTTTTTCATGGTGGAAAAACGTTGACGCATCTTTTTTTGTTTGACATCAAAGGTCGCTAATAGATAAATAAAAATCCCAAAGAAAGGCATGGACAGGATTAGAAAGACCCAGGCCAATTTGTACATGGGATTTGAGCTATCATTTATAATGTAAATAAAGGCAAAGAATTCAATAAAGGGAATCAGGGTCAGCATAAAACCTACATACTCTTTTACATAGTTTCCTGCTAGCCAAAAGATTCCTAGTTGAGATAGAAATAAAAGTCCAAATATTGTAAATTTAGGCCAAATACCATGGCTCCTGTCGTCATAGCTTTTTTTGTTCCTATTCATTTTTCCTCGCTTTTAACTGGTCAAGCTGGTTTTCCGAGAAAACTTCCAATCCTCTTTCTGTAAGAAGCCTGGCAAAAATGCCTGCTCCACCTATCTTTTTTCCGCTAAAGCTTCCATCATAGATAAAATTTGCTCCACAGGAAGGGGAGCTTTCTTTAAGTAGGGCCACCTTTATGGCCTCTTTATCCATTATATCAAGGGCCTTTTTGGCTCCATCCTTAAAGGCCTGGGTCACATCCCTACCCTCTATGCTTAAAACCCTATCCCCAACAATTTCTGAAGCTGGCCTTGAAGTAGGAAGGCCTCCCAGTACCTCTGGGCAGACTGGTACAACCTCAAAGCCTTCTAAGTCTAAGCTTTCTAATGCCTCTCCATTATATCTACAGTTACAGCCTAAAAGACAGGCGCTTACAAGTATCTTCATGCTTCTTCCTTTCCATTCTAGTATAATGGAACTAGGCTATAAAAACCATTACAATTTAGGAGGGCCTATGCTAGTTTTATCAAGAGAAGAAATGCAAAAAGCTGACCAGGAAATGATTGAACTTGGGGTACCCGGCCTGGTCCTTATGGAGCATGCTGCAATCCAGTTAAAAAACCATGTAAAACCAGGTGCCCTCATCCTTTGTGGCTCTGGAAATAACGGCGGTGATGGCCTGGCCCTAGCTAGGCTTATGGAGCTTAAAGGTGAGAACCCAAGAGTCCTTATCCAGAGTAAAAGGGAGCTAGTAGGCGACCCACTCACCAATCTAAAGGCAGCAAAAAACCTGGGAGTAAAAATAGACTTTTTCTATGATGACCTCAGTCTACTAAAAGAGGCCCTGAGTAAAGCCTCTATGGTAGTAGATTGTCTTTTTGGCACAGGACTTACAAGGGAAATCAAGTCCCCCTACTATGAGAGTATCCGGCTTCTTAATGAAAGCGGCCTCTATATCCTAAGCACTGA
>LFTD01000045.1:1682-2355 GCA_001512625.1 Clostridiales bacterium DTU036
AGCTTTCATGCTCTAAAAAAAGGAATGTTAGGATATCCAAATGTAGAAGTAGTGGACATAGGAATTAAAGGCTTTGAGGACTAGAAACTAGTTCAGCTGCCTGTTTTCCTTGAAGATGCTCAACCTCAACTTCTATCATTTCAAGGGCGGAGAAATACTTATTTATTATCTCCTCCCTTCTCTCCTCTCTACCAGGAGAAAACTTATCACTAAGAAGCCTAATCATCTCAAGCTTCTTTTTTTCATCCTCAATAATACTAGCCCTTCCAAATAGAATTACACTTTTATAGTAGCTAGTAAACTCATCAGCTACAACCCGGTCCTGATCCACAACACAAAAGCTCACCCTGTCATTGTTTTTCAAATGGTCAATCTTGTGACCCTTCTTCTCACAATGAAAATACAGCCTACCCTCAAAGTATAGATAACTCATAGGATAGGCATAGGGATAGTCCTCTCCTGCCAGGGCAAAGACCCCTGAAGTATTCCTCAAAAGGATCTCCTCTATCTCCTGGCTACTCAGCTCCTGATTTTTATGTCTAAGTTCTCTAAACATAAGACCTCCACCACAAAATTAATCTAAAAATGTTTACCTTACTTATTTACCCTAATACTCCAAGCCAAAAAACATAAAAGCCACCCTTGTTAAATAAAAAAAGAGCAGAGGTGTAAA
>LFTD01000097.1:0-4846 GCA_001512625.1 Clostridiales bacterium DTU036
GCTCCTGGAAATAAACTTATGTTTGCACTTTTAGGGTGACAATTTCATTTGCGCTTGACAGTGAGATAAGGAGGAAATTACACTGCAGCTTATTAGCTTATTATTTACAGAAATCAACAAAAACAGCTGGAAATTTGAAGTGGAATTCCAGTTTCATAATCCTAAATTAAACAACCCTTCCCATCCTAAGAAGCTTTTAAAGTCTTAAAATGCCAGGGTTGTTTTTAATAAAGGACAAAAGGCTATAATTAGAAAATTACCTAGCAGCTTCCTTTATCAGTTTATCCAGCTACCTTTTCTCTAATAGCCCTGCATAGTCCACGGACAGCCTCAGTAAATTCCTTCCTATCTTCCTCTAAAGGGGTTCCATTGTATTCCATAGCATGGAGCACGTCCCACTTCATCATGTTTCTTTTCATTATCTCTTCAAATTCTTTAATAGCTCCCCCGCTCCAGCCATAGCTGCCAGCATAAAGAGCCAGTCTGTTTTGAATTCTCTTTCTTCCCATCTCATCAAGGACTGAAGCCATTGGAGGGAAGATCTTGTATTCATAGGTTGGGGCTGCAATAATGATTCCCGTGCTTGCCCAAGCGTGCTCAAGGACAGTTCCCATATCAGTCTCAGTAACACAAAGAGATACATAGTCCATATTTTCTTCCTTTAGGGTTTCCTCAATAGCATCCACCATCTTCCTGGTCATGCCATACATGCTACCCCAAAGAAGGAGAACTTTTTCCTTAGCCACTCCTTTTTGATAGGATACATATCTTTCAAAGTCAGCAATTATCTTTTCAGGATTCTCCCTCCAGACCATTCCATGGCCGGGAGCCACGACCTCTATATCAAACTTTTTAACCCTTTCAATTCCTCTACCAACCATAGGGGTAAAGGTCCCTAGAATATTTGAAAAGTATCTAATCTGCTGGGTCTCAAATTCTTCTCTTTCTTCCTTTGTATACTCATCATCAAATAGATGAGTCAGCTTGCCAAAAGAACCAAAGGCGTCACAGCTAAAAAGTACCTTACTCTTTTCTTCATAGGTTGCTATAGTATCTGGCCAGTGAATATTTGGAGTTTTGGCAAAATGAAGTACTCTATCATTACCAAGATCCAGGGTGTCACCATCCCCTACTATATTAATCCTATCTTCTCTACCAAAAAAAGCTTTTAGGGTACCAGCTGACTCCTTAGAGCAGTAGATTTCTAGTTCCTTTCCAAGTGAATCAAGATCAGCAATCCAACTACTATGGTCAGGCTCCATATGATTTATAACTATATACTCCATATCATCAAGAGTAAGATCCATCTCTGCTAGAGCCTTGTCCATGGTTTCTCTGGTTCCATCCCAGCCAAATACCCCATCTATAAAGGCTGCCTTTTCACCCTTGACCACATAGCTGTTTACACTAACTCCCTTGGGCATCTCCCACATACCTTCAAAAAGGATACCTTCAAGGTTTTCAGTTATTCCGTATACACCATCACGAACTTTTTCAACTCTCATAGATTACTCCTTACTTTGTATTCTTAATTCTATTAATGATACCATAGTTTGAATATGCTAACAAGAATTCCCCTGGCTTGCTGACTTCCATTTATAATGTTAAATTGTTTTTAGGAGGACCCTATGTTTACATTACCTAAAAGAAAAAATGATTCCTATAAAAAAGATTATGGCACTGTCCTAATTATCGCAGGAAATGAAAGCTATGGAGGGGCCGCTATTCTAGCTGCCAGAGCTGCCCTTTACAGCGGAGCAGGGCTTATTAGCCTAGCCTGCCATCCTTGCAACCACAACGCGCTTCACAGCCAGCAAGCAGAGATTATGGCAGTAGACTGGCAAGAAGACCTTACAAATCATATAGAAGCTTCAGATGTCATCCTAATTGGACCTGGCCTAGGAATCGATGATAGGGCTCTGGCAATATTTAGAAGGGCCTTAAAGCCCATTAGAGAAGACCAGACCCTGGTCCTTGACGCTTCTGCTCTACATCTCTTTAGTGAGGTCCAGCTACCCTCCTGTAGCTTGATCCTAACTCCCCATCTTGGAGAAATGAGGGCTCTTAGTGGCCTTACTACTGAAGAGATAACCGATAAAAGCTGCCTGGAATTCTCAAGAAATAATAAGTGCTATTTAATCCTTAAGGGCCACAAATCAAAACTCTACCATGATGGCAAGGTATTTGAAAATATCCCTGGTAGTCCTGCCATGGCAACAGGAGGCTCTGGAGATGTACTTGCAGGGATGATAGCAGGCTTCTGTGCTCAGTTTGAAAGCGAGCTTGCTATAAAAGCTGCCCTTTATCTCCACAGCAAGATTGCCCTTGACTTAGCAGAATCCAACTACATAGTTCTACCCAGCTGGATTATTGAAAGAATACCCTCAGAAATGAAAAAACTCGAGTCTAACCTGACCCTAGTCTAAATACCAAAATATACCTGGCCGGCCTCTGCTTCCACCCCCTTGACTTTAAATAAGACTTCTAGGTTCACAATCTGATACCCCTCTTTCTTTAATTCTGGAATAAGGAGCTTGCTGGCCTCAATAGTATTTTTATGGGTGTCATGCATAATTATTATAGCTCCATCCTTGGCCTCTTTTAGGAGCTCGTCTTTTAGTTCTTCGGGACTGTATCCCAGCCAGTCCTCTGAATCAATGTTCCAGTGAATAGTTGGCTTTCCCACATTTTTAAGTACGCTTTGGTTTGTTGCTCCATAGGGGCTGCGAAACCAAGCTGCTTTATGGCCAGTGATAGCCTCAATCAAACTATCTGTTTTTTCTATCTGCCATGCAATTTCTTCCCTACTTAGCTTCGTAAATGTTGGATGGTTATAAGAATGGTTACCAATAGAGTGACCTGCCTCATAGGCTCTTTTAACGATTTCTTCGTTACCTGGAATCATCATCCCCTGGTAAAAGAAACTCACCTTTACATTTTCCTTATCTAAGAAGTCCAGTAGCTCTGGAGTCAGCTTTGAAGGCCCATCATCATAGCTAAGATGAATCACAGGTCTAGAAAGGTCAGCCAGTAGCAGGCAGCTCTTATTATCAAAAAGGTAATCTCCATCTGGTGTACTAGTCCTACCTCTGGCAGGACTACCGTCCTCAGTAAGATAATACTTTTCTCCTTCAAGTTCTAACCACTGGGAGACCATGAGCATTCCACTTCCTGGCTCTAAGTAATAAAGCTTATCCTCAATAGTCTGAAAACCTTCTAGCCTTACTCCGCTTTTCGGATCAAGGTAGAAACTGTCTTCTAGCTCCAGCCAGCCCCTAGCTAGCCTGCCATCATCTTTAAGATAGTAATTTTCTCCATCAAGCTCTAGCCACTGAGCAGTCTCTAACCTACCAGTTCCAGGTTCAAAATAGTAACTCTCCTCTTCTATTATCTGTAAGCCCTCAAGTCTACTTCCATTTTCAGGATCCATATAGAAAAGGCCATCCTGCTCTAGCCAACCATAGGCTGGACTGCCATCACCTGTAAGGTAGTAGTGCTCCCCCTCATCTTCTATCCAGCTTGAAAGCTTAAGCCTACCTGTTCCTGGACTTAAATAATAGGTTTTTCCTTGGATATCCTGCCAGCCATCAAGTCTTTGTCCATTTTGGGGATTCAAATAGTAGGTGGCACCCCTTAACTCTAGCCATCCCCTGGTCATATGGCCCTGGCCATCAAAATAATACCAGTCCTCTTTTATCCTCTGCCAGCCCAGCTGTTTTTCAGACTCTAAGTAGTAATACCTCTTGCCCTGCCAATCATACCAACCCTTAATAGGTGGGGGAGAGCTCCTTTTAATATCTAAAAGCTTTGGTCCAGGTATAATAAATTTATAGACCCTAATTAAAGCCTCTCTAGAGGCTGGAATTACCAATAAAACTATAATAACCAGCAGGATAATAGATATAACTACCAGCAACTTTTTGCTTTTCATAACTACTCCATTTTGGTGAAAACACAGGCCCAACTACCTCATCACATCTGTCTCTTCTATGTATTAAAAAGGAAAAAGACTCGGACCTATTCATTCCGAGCCTCAAATCCATAATATACCTTACCACTTTCAGCTTCAAGCCCCCTAATCTTAAAAAGAGTCTCTAGGTTTACTATCTGATAGCCCTTTTTTCTTAGTATTGGTATCAGCTCTCTTGTAGCCTCTATAGTTGCCTTATAGGAATCATGCATGATTACTATAGCTCCATCCTTAGCATAATAAAGGATAGACTCTCTAATTTGCTTGGCATCATTATCATTCCAGTCCTGGGAGTCAATGTTCCAGTGGATTACTGGTTTACCAATAAAGTCCAGCGCAAAGTCATTTATTTCTCCGTAGGGACTTCTAAACCAGTCCGCCTTCTTACCAGTAGCTGATTCTATAAGATTATCTGTTTTAGCTATCTGGCTGATAATCTCTTCTTTAGTTAAAGTTGTGAAATTCGGATGACTGTAGGAATGGCTCCCAATTGAGTGCCCCTCCTCATAGGCCCTTTTAACTAGATCTTCATTTCCCCCAATATTCACACCCTGAAAGAAAAAGCTTACCTTGACATCAAACTCATCTAAAACATCTAATAGTTCACTGGTATATTTAGAGGGCCCATCGTCGTAGCTAAGGTGAATAAAGGGCTTTGATAGATCAGCTACAAGCTCACCTGTCAACTCATCGAAATAGTACTCTCCTTCTGAAGTCATGACTCTACCCTTTGCAAGTCTGCCCTCAGAAGTCAGATAGATTTCCTTGCTATCTAGGACTATCCACTGTGATTTTAAAAGTCTGCCCGAGCCTGGTTCAAAATAATAATCCTTACCTGCTATATTTACCAGGCCTTCCTGCCTAAGCCCAGTTTCC
>LFTD01000097.1:4932-6813 GCA_001512625.1 Clostridiales bacterium DTU036
AACTTGCTTCTTTATCGGCGAACCAGCCCGTCTTTGGTGGCTTTGTCAGCTTATTATGCTCAAAAATTTCAAAGCTAGATCTAGAAGCTAGGTCTGGAGAGAAGAGACTATCAGGAAAATTTACAAGATAAAAAACTCCGTAAAAAAGTACGGATATAAGCAATATAATTAGGAGATAGTATCCAGCTTTCATGAAGGCCTCCACATATTATTAGGTATCTACTACAAACAAGTATAGCATTATTTAAATACTTTTATTGTTAAAATCCTGGGGATATAAAAATAGTGGCCTTAACCAAGCCACATATTGAAGACATTTCTCAGCCTATCTAGTTCAATGAACCTACTCTCCCTATGGATTTCTTTCTCCCCATCAAAAACTATAAGTGTAGGCCCACTAAATACCAGATACTGACCCCTTATCTTAGGCATGGTTTCAATTTGAATCATCCCCATGGTTAGGTCTATATCCTCAAACTCATCCATGATCTTTTCTTCCATTACCTCACAAACACTACAGGTTGATGTCTTAAAATAGAGCAGGTACTTGCCCTCTTCTTTTAAGTTCTCAAGCATCAGCTCATTAAGAATCTCAATCTTTTTCATTTGCTCTCCTCAAAAAATATACTAGATGACTTCTACCCATAAGAAGAGCCTTAAAAACATAAAAGCCCACTAGGGGCTTCACTAGGAGCTTTTAAAGGTTCTTATAAAAATCTATTTACTAAGCAGCTTTCTAAAAGCCTCCTTATAAATCTTAAAAGCCAGGGCAAAGTCCTCTAGCTTTACTCTTTCATTAGGCTGATGCTCAGTTGACTCAGACCAGGGAAAAGAAGGGCCAAAGGCAACCAGGTTTCCCATTGCTCTGGCATAGGTAGCTCCACCACTTACCTGGGCCTCTGTGTCATCCCCACTTACCTCTTTATAGGCACTCAGAAGACTTTGCACCAGCTCCCCCTCCCTCTCAATATAAATAGGAGGAAGAAAGCTAGTAACTTCTAAGCTAAAACCATAACCAGCGACAAGGTCTCTAATTTCTTCAATTAGCTCCTTATAGTCAAGACTAACAGGGTAGCGCATATCAAGCTCAATAACTTCCTTATCACAGCTTAGATCAAGCCTGCCTAGGTTTAAAGAGGCCTTACCACTTATCTCATCCTCATTTATCCTTAGGAGCTTATCAGCAAACTCACCCTCATAGACTATCTCACTTATAAACTTAAGAGCAGGGCTATCACTGAGACTTGATAGAGCCTTTGAAAGAAGACTTATAGCATTTATTCCATCCTCTACCTTGGAGGCGTGGGAATTTTTTCCCTGTACTATTAATAGGTCTCCCTCCTGGATGTAACTTGCTCCTAGTTTATCGAGTTCCGAAGCTAGCTCAGGGCTAAATTTATACTGGGCCCTATCAGGCACTACATTTAAAACATCTCCAAGTTTTAGGTTTACTTCAGAGCCTGGGCCTTCAAGATAAAGATTTAAAAGACCCTTTTCTGCATAGACTAGGGGAAACCCACTATCTGGGGTAAAGCCCATTAATGGGTGCTTTTCATTTTTTACATAGCTCTTCATGCACTGCCAGGAGGACTCCTCATCGGTACCATAAATAAATCTCACAGGCATTTTAAGCTCCATGCCCTCATCTAGTAGCTCCTTTAGAGCATGGAAGGCAAGTAGGCTTGGGCCCTTATCATCAGAAACTCCCCTACCGTAGATGTAACCATCCTCCTCAGTAAGCTCAAAGGGATCATGTTTCCAAAGATTTAAATCTCCCACAGGCACTACATCAAGATGCCCCAGCACCGCAAAATAATCATCTCCCTCACCGAGCTCAGCATAGCCATAGTAACCCTCTGGATCAATATAGGTTTTAAAACC
>LFTD01000074.1 GCA_001512625.1 Clostridiales bacterium DTU036
TCTTTTTCTGTGATGAAGTTACTGTGATAAAGCTTCTGGAAAAATTGACTATAAAGAAATAAAGTTATATAATAAAATTTACAATACACTTCTATATGGTATTGACACCAAGATAGAAAGAGGAGGGAGTAGTATGAAGTCTAGAATTTTTGCACTTATCTTGTCCATAGTCCTGGTATTAGGGATGTTCTCTGGCTGTTCCGGTGGATCATCAGAGGAGCCCGACGTCATTAAAATCGGTGTCTTTGAGCCCATGACTGGGGCAAATGCCTCGGGTGGACAGATGACCGTTGAGGGAATCAAGCTAGCCAATGAGAAGTATCCTGAAGTACTAGGAAAAAAGATTGAGCTAGTGATTGCTGACAACAAGTCTGAAAAGGTGGAGGCCGCCAACGCAGCTTCTAAACTAATTGAAAAAGATAAGGTGGTTGCTATAATTGGTAGCTATGGTTCTTCGCTTTCCATGGCTGCAGGAGACATTGTTAAAAATGAAAAGGTTCCAGCGGTAGGCTGCTCACCAACCAATCCTCTGGTTACCCTAGACAATGACTACTACTTTAGAGTCTGCTTTATCGACCCCTTCCAAGGCACAGTAATGGCCAACTACGCCTTTGAAGAGCTGGGAGCTAGGACTGCTGCTATTATTCAAGACGTCCAAAATGACTATTCAGTTGGTCTATCCAAGTTCTTTGTCTATGCCTTTACAGAACTAACAGGAGATGAAGGTAGCATTGTTGCCACAACTTCCTATAACGCAGGTGACCAAGACTTTTCAGCCCAGCTTACAAACATTAAGAGTTTAAATCCTGATGTTATTTTTGCACCAGGTAACTATGGTGAGTCAGCCCTGCTTATTAAACAAGCTAGAGGCCTAGGCATGGATTTACCTATTCTAGGTGGGGACACCTGGGAATCACCTGACTTTATCTCCATAGGTGGTGATGCAGTAGAGGGAGCAGCGTTTTCATCTCACTTTACTTCAGAAGCCCCTGTAACCGAGATGAGCAAGCAATTCTTAGCAGAATATAAGGAAGAATTTGGCCAGGATGCCAATGCCTTTGCAGCCCTTGGCTATGATGCCTATCTGGTAATCAGAGAGGCCATTGAAAGGGCAGGATCAGCTGACCCAGTTAAGATCCGCGATGAGATTTCCAAGACTGCAGGTTTTGTTGGAGCTACAGGAAACATTACTTTAGATGAGAATGGTGACGCTGTTAAATCAGCTGTTATTAATGAAGTTAAGGATGGAGCCTTTATCTATCTAACAACTGTTGAGCCATAGAGTTATGGATTAAGTATCGGTGGCAAGACCACCGATACTTTTCCCCTTTATTCTTTTTTTATTGTACTGTACTTAATCTGGCTTTATTTATCATAAGAGCGGAGGCTAAGCATGAGTCTTGCTGAGTTTATGCAACACTTAGTTAATGGAACTTCCCTGGGGAGTTTATACGCCCTGATTGCCATAGGCTATACCATGGTCTATGGGATTTTGAGGCTTATTAACTTTGCCCACGGAGATATCTTTATGATGGGTACCTATCTTGCCTATTATGGTATCCTTTTTACACCCATTCCCTGGTATCTAGTTTTTATTTTGGCCCCTTTGTTAACAGGGCTCCTGGGTTTGGTTTTAGAAAAATTAGCGTATAAGCCAATGAGGGGTTCTCCAAGGATTACCATTCTAATATCTGCTATTGGAGCATCCTTCCTACTTCAGAACTTTGGGATTCTGGTTTTTGGTGGAAGACCCAAGGCCTTTCCCATTCCAGGGATACTTGATACAACACTAACTGTTTCTGGGGTATCTGTGGATCTGATTTCAATAATTATACCTATTATTACTATTGCTCTTTTAGTTATACTTAACTTTTTTATTAAGAAGACCAAGACAGGCATGGCTATGAGAGCCCTTGCTAAGGACTTTGAAACTGCCAGCCTAATGGGCATCAACATAAATGGGATTATTTCTATTGTTTTCTTTATAGGTTCTTTTTTAGCAGCTGTTGGTGGAATTATGTGGGGAATCAAGTATCCCCAGCTTATGCCCACCATGGGGGTGGTTCCTGGCCTTAAGTGCTTTATAGCTGCTGTTATTGGAGGAATTGGAAATATAACAGGGGCGGTGCTGGGAGGTTTTATTCTAGGTCTAGGAGAAATCCTTCTTATAGCCTTCCTACCAAATCTTACAGGCTATAGAGACGCCTTTGCCTTTGTTCTTCTGATTGTAATTCTCCTAGTTAGGCCCACAGGTCTACTAGGCGAGAAGACCTCAGAGAAGGTGTAGCTATGAAAGATAAAAAAGTTCTTAAATACCTAATCCTAATTATTGTTAGCCTGGTGGTGCTGGCTATCTTAAACAATGTCTTAGACAGCTATCAGAGGAGGATTGTAAACCTCTGTGCAGTTTATATAATCCTGGGTCTTAGTATGAACCTGGTCAATGGTTTTACTGGCCTCTTTTCACTGGGCCAGGCTGGTTTTATGGCAGTTGGTGCCTATACGGTATCTATACTTACCATGACCAGGCAGATGAAGGAAATGAACTTCTATATGAAGCCCATGATGCCATTTTTACTTAATCTAAGCAGCTTAAATATTTCCTTTCTACCAGCCTATGTCAATGACTTTATCTGGTTTCTCTTTGCCCTACTTATGGGAGGAATTCTAGCTGCTCTCTTTGGCCTACTGGTAGGTGCTCCGGTTCTTAAATTAACCGATGACTACCTGGCTATAGCAACCCTGGGCTTTTCAGAGATTATTAGAATAGTAATAATAAATCTCCAGACCGTTACCAACGGAGCTCTGGGCCTAAAGGGAATACCTGTTAAAACCCACCTCCTTTGGTCCTGGAGTATTGCCATACTTACTATTGTTTTTATAAGCCTACTTATGAAAGGCAGCTATGGCAAGGCCTTTAAGGCTATTAGAGAGGATGAGATTGCTGCTAAAAGTATGGGAATTAATCTCTTCAAGCACAAGGTCATGAGCTTTTCCCTGGGTTCCTTCTTTGCTGGTGTGGGAGGGGGTCTACTAGCCGTATCTATTGGTACCATTGACCCAACCCTTTTTAAGTTTGCCCTTACCTTTAACATCCTTCTAATCGTTGTTATTGGAGGCATGGGAAATATCTGGGGAACTGTGGCCTCAGCCATAGTGGTTACAATAGCCATGGAGGCCCTGAGGTTCCTGGACGAGCCAATGAACCTAGGCTTTATGAAGACCGATGCCCTTCCAGGCCTGAGAATGGTAGTCTTTTCTCTAATCCTTATGCTGGTTATCATCTTTAAAAAGGATAATGCCCTTAAGGCCAATTTTGAGAGGATAAGGGGGAGATATGCTAAAAATTGATGATGTTACCATGCAGTTTGGTGGTGTAGTAGCTGTAAATGGCTTTACAGCCCAGATAGATGAGGGTCAGATTGTTGGCCTTATTGGCCCCAATGGAGCGGGTAAAACCACAGTCTTTAATGTTATAACCGGGGTCTATAGCCCTACCAAGGGTAGGATTCTTTATGGACCTGATTTAAATGAAGATATAACGGGAAAGAGGAGTGACCAGATTACAAACCTTGGTATCTGTAGAACTTTTCAAAACATCAGGCTCTTTAAAGAGCTTTCAGTTATGGACAATGTCTTTATTGGTAATCATCTAAGACTAAAGTCAGGTCTACTATCTTCACTTTTAAGGCTTCCCCATTATAGAAAGGAAGAGGCGGAGGCCTATGAAAAGGCCAGTTACCTACTAAAAAAGGTGGGCCTCTATGAAGAAAGGGAGGAGAAGGCCTACTCTTTACCCTATGGGATGCAAAGAAGACTTGAGATCGCCAGGGCCCTGGCCACAGAGCCAAAACTCCTACTTCTGGATGAGCCCGCTGCAGGAATGAATCCCCAGGAAACCCAGGACCTAATGGAGTTTATTGTAGAGATAAAAGATGAGTTTAATCTGACCATCTTTCTAATTGAACACCATATGGACTTTGTAATGGGTATCTGTGAGCATATCTATGTACTGGACCATGGCATGATGATTTCCCAAGGTAATCCCAGCCAAGTCCAGACAGATCAGAGGGTTATAGAAGCCTATTTGGGGGTGGAATAATGTTACTAGTAGAAAATTTACATGTAAACTATGGTGGTATATCAGCCCTCAGAGGGATTGACCTTACTATTAAGGATAATCAGATAGTGACTCTTATTGGGGCCAATGGGGCAGGAAAATCCTCCACCCTAAGAGCCATTATGAACCTGGTTAAAAAAGCAGAAGGGACAGTCAAGTATAATGATGAGGACCTGACAAATCTTGCTACCATGGACATAGTTAAAAAGGGTATTGCCCTATCTCCTGAAGGCCGGAAGGTTTTTTCTAATCTTAGTGTAGAAGAAAACCTAATCCTAGGAGCCTATACTGTTAAAGACTCCCAGCTAGTAAAGGAAGGGATCTACAAGGTTTATGAGCTCTTTCCTAGACTAAAGGAGAGGAGCTGGCAGCAGGCAGGCACCCTTTCAGGTGGAGAGCAGCAGATGCTGGCAGTTGGAAGGGCCCTGATGATTAGCCCAAAAATTCTAATGCTGGACGAACCTTCATTGGGCCTAGCTCCCCTTCTAGTAAATGATATCTTTGACATTATAACCGAGCTCCATAGGCAGGGTAACACCATCCTCTTAGTAGAACAAAATGCAAAAAAAGCCTTGGAGATAGCCGACTATGGCTATGTTCTTGAAACAGGAACCCTGGTTCTAGAGGGTGGAGGAAAAGAGCTCCTCCAAGACCAGAGGGTCCAGGAGGCCTACCTGGGTGAGGCAGCTAAGTAGTCAAAAGTTTTAACATCTAATAATTCTAAAGTAGCTGAGAATGTACCAGCTACTTTTTTACCTTAGTGACTAAATCAGTCTAGCTCATTTGAAAGACCTTCTAAACAAGAATGGATCCCATAAATTGACGCATAACTTTTTCAGTTCTATAATAAAAAGAAAGGAAAGATTAAATTTAAGGGGTATGTTATGACGCTATCTTTTATAGTCCCAATGGTCCTACTGGTCTTTGGAGCCTTTTTATGGGTTATGGTTGCAGAAAAAAAAGAAGACAAGGAAATTGACCTAGCTCTAATTGAGTCCCTAGAGTATTTAGAGGAGCATGATTGTGATAAGTGGAAGCAGCGACTGGAGACCACCTTTTATAAGGATGAGATTAGCGACCTTAGTGACTTTGATAGAGTGGATACCTGCAGCTTCTACCTGTCTACTGACAAAAAAATAAGAGGTCTGAGCATGGGCTTTGATGAAGCCATAGATAATAGGGACGTCTACTTTATTGAGATAGAAATATCTGGAATTAAGCCCATCTTCCATGTTAAGTTCCTTAAGTATCTTAAGGGCAGTGGGGGGACCAGGCTTGAAGTTTCAGAAAAGGCTTTTTTACACCAGCATGAGGAGTATCTCGATAGCCTAGATATCTTTGCTAGGGCCCATGGCCTAGTGAGGCTTAGAGACCTTGAGCTTAGGAAGCTAGTAGAAGATGATGAGGGCCAGTGTACCCTCTACTATAAATACTTTAATAACTTTAGTGAGAGGCTGGAACTGCCTTGGGAGATGGACTAGAAAAGAGGTTGGAATGACTAGGACCATTGTCCACTATCCTCAGGATGAGATGAATAGCTTTCTCCTTCCTGTTACAAAGGGCTGCAGTTACAATAAGTGCTTCTTTTGCACCATGTATAAGGACCAGATCTTTGAGGCCCTGCCCCTTAGGGAGCTAGAGCTGGTTTTAATGGGAGCAGATAGGTATACGGAGAAGGTTTTCCTAACTGGAGGAGACCCCCTGGCCCTTGGCTATGAGGAGTTAAGGAAGATTTTGGGGCTTGTCAATAAGTACATCCCTTTTTGTGCTAGGGTTGCCTGCTACGCTTCGGTTACCAATCTAAAAAAGTTTAGCCTAGACCAGCTAGGGATTCTCCATGACCAAGGCCTTAGGTTTCTTTACATAGGTTTTGAGAGTGGTAGTGACTACGCCCTGGCCCTGATGAATAAGGCCCATAGAAAAGAGGAGGCAATTAGGGAGGCAAGGAAACTCAATAAAGCAGGCCTTGGCTTTAATAGTATAATCCTAACAGGTCTTGCTGGTAGGGGAAGGTCCCTTGAAAGTGCCAGGGAGACAGTAGAAATGCTAAATAGTTTTTCATCACAGTCAATAATAACTATGAACCTGAAGATTTTTCAGGGTAGTCCCCTTCAGAAGATGGCTTTAGCGGGAAGCTTTGAGTTGGCAGACCAAGCAGAACTCCTAGATGAGCTCTACTACCTAGTAGAAAACTTAGAAGTGGATAAAGAGACTATTTTTGATAGTAGTCATCCAACAAATATTTTTAAGATAAGGGGTTTTCTACCCCAGGATAGAAGGAAGATTCTAAATAAGCTGGAAGCTAGAAGAAAATCTATCTAAATGAAAAAATAACTCAGAAAAAATCTGAGTTATTTTAGTAAGAGGTCTGAGTAGGCTACAGGCTTATGGATTCCATCATTAAAGTGCCACCACTCGGTATTTGAGGGGGTAAAGCCTATCTCTAGCATAACCCTCCTAAGATAATGGGCATTGTCCAGGGCTTCTTTAGGAGCCCTGCTCTTTAATGGGTGGGCATTCTCTGTAAATTCATCAAAGCCAGTAGGCATAAAAAGCTCCTGGCCACTCTTATCTAGCAGAGTAAGGTCCACGCTCATGCCATTCATGTGGCTAACTCTTGGTTTGTAGTTGTCAAGGTCTGGAGCCCTAGCAACAAAGTTATCATCGGGATAGACCTGCCAGAGCTTAGCCTGTGCTCTGTGGGGTCTATAGGTGTCCCAGATCTTAACACCGAAGCCATCTTTTTTAAAGACTTCCTTAGCCTTTATTAGAAGCTGGGCAGTCTTCTCATAGATGTAGCACTTATCGAATTCATAGATTCTTTGTCCGGTAAAATTATTCTTGCTGGCATAGCGCAGCTCGATTACAAAGTCTGGGTCCAGTTCACTTAGGTCAACTAGACCATAATCTAGGGCTTTAATAGTGAATCCCCTCCTTTAAAAAAGTATTGTTTCTAAGGTCCGCAAAGGCCTGTCTTAGCTCCTCGTCAGTATTCATAACAATGGGACCTCCCCAGGCTACAGGCTCATCCAGCCTCTTAGAGCTTATAAAAAGAAGCTGAATATCATCTAGAGCCTCTATATCAAGCTCCCTTCCTTCGGTGAGCTTGACTGCGGTCTTTTCCTTTACAAGTTCACCTGCTACCTTGGCATCTCCCAGTAGGGTAAAGATCATAACGGAATCATCTTCCTGGGTCTCTAGGCTTAATTTACCACCCTTTTCTAGGTAGATATGGTAGTAGTCCAGGGGAAGGTACTTGCCCCGGAAGCCTTGATGGTCTTTATATCTGCCGCTTATAAGCCTAAGGATTCCTCCCTCTATGGGGATTTCTTCAATCTCTTCTTTTTTTATGGAGTTATATTCAGGCGGGGCCATTTTGTGGTCTCTTGGCATGTTGAGCCATAGCTGGACTCCCAGCATTCTTTCAGAATCGGGTAGCCTTTCTTCGTGCATAATGCCAGAGCCCGCTGTCATCCACTGGACCTCACCATCGGTGATAGCATCTTCATTTCCAAGGCTATCTCTATGGACCATGTTGCCCCTAGAAATCAGGCTAACTGTTTCTATTCCCCTGTGGGGATGGAGGGGGAAGCCTGCCCTATAATCATCAGGATTATGGCTATCAAAAGAGTCCAGCATTAGAATAGGATCAAAACTATCTACAGTGGACCTACTTAGAACTCTAACTAGAGAAACACCTGCACCATCGGTAGTTCTAAAACCCTTAACTCTTTCACTAATGCGTCTTTTCATAAACACCTCCTTTTCTTATTACTCTATGATAGCACAGTCTGAAGTCATTTGTTTTTTAAAGTAGAAAAAGACTGATTTTCTTGTATAATAAGGGGAGAAGAGAAGGGGAAAGAAAGGATTGAAATGAAAATAAATCTACTCATAGAAAATGCCAAGGCCATCACCATGGCAGGAGAGAAGGCCGCCCGCTGGGGACAGGCCCAGGGAGAGGTAGGCTACCTAGAAGGAGCCACCATTGCTCTAGCAGGAGATAGGATTGCCTATGTGGGTAAGTCCCCTCTACCTGAAGAATTTTCAGTGGATGAAGATACAATAAAAATTGATGCCAGGGGAAAACTTGTAACTCCGGGCCTAATAGATGCCCATACCCACCTGGTTCATGGTGGCAGTAGGGAACATGAGTTTAAGCTCAAACTCGAAGGGGTTGATTATCTTGACATTCTAGCCCAGGGCGGAGGAATCCACTCAACAGTCAAGGCTACTAGAGAGGCCAGTTTTGAAGTGCTTTATGATAAGGCTAAAAAGAGTCTGGACATCATGCTGGGCTTTGGCGTTACCACAGTTGAGGCCAAGTCTGGTTATGGTATAGGAGATTTTGCCACGGAGATTAAACAGATGGAGGTGGCAAAGAGACTGGACCAGGACCATGTAGTGGATCTTGTTTCAACCTTTATGGGGGCCCATGCTGTTCCCAAGGACTATGCAGATAGACCCGATGACTTTGTGGATGTCCTAATAGAAGAAATGCTACCCTATGTAGTAGAGAATAAACTTGCAGACTTTAATGACGTCTTTTGTGAGGAGGGAGTCTTTACAGTTGATCAGTCAAGAAGAATTCTCCTAGCTGGTAAAGAGCTGGGCCTTCTTCCAAAAGTTCACGCCGATGAGATTGTTCAGCTTGGAGGAGGGGAGCTGGCAGCCGAGGTGGGGGCTATCTCAGCCGAGCACCTTATGGCTGTTTCAGACCAGGGCATAGAGGACCTGGCTGAGAAAAAGGTAGTTGCTGTGCTGCTACCTGGTACCAGCTTTAACATGCAAAAAAATGTAGCAGCTCCTGCCAGAAAAATGATTGAAAAAGGGGTGCCCATAGCGATTTCAACCGACTATAATCCAGGAAGTTGCCCCAGTGAAAACCTGCAGTTTATGATGAGCCTGGCCAGTCTTATGCTTAAGATGACCCCAGAAGAAGTCATTACTGCAGTAACAATAAATGCTGCAGCTGCCATAGGTAGGCAAGAGGATAGGGGATCTATTGAAGTGGGCAAGAAGGCGGATATAGCGATTTTTGATGTGGCAAGCCTTGAGTATATGCTCTACCACTTTGGAATCAACCATACCGATACTGTTATTAAAAATGGTAAGATAGTTTACAGAAAATAGGAGGACATAGACATGTGGAATAATCAGCTTATTGAAGAGGCCATGGTAATAAAACTTGACCAGGGCCTGCCTTCCTATCCTAGCTTTAAAGAGGGGATAAGAAGGGCTCCAAAAAGAGAGCTAAATCTTAGTAAGTCCGATATCAAACTTGCCCTCAAGAATGCCCTTAGGTATATCCCTGAGGCCTACCATGAGGAGCTAGCTCCAGAGTTTTTAGATGAACTGCTGACAACTGGAAGAATCTACGGCTACCGTTTTAGGCCTGATAGGGAAATAGTCGGAAGACCTATAGATGAGTACAAGGGAAAGACCATTGAGGGCAGGGCCTTCCAGGTTATGATAGATAACAACCTTTCTTTTGATGTGGCACTCTATCCCTATGAACTAGTAACCTATGGTGAAACAGGTCAAGTCTTTCAAAACTGGATGCAGTACCAGCTAACCATGAAGTACCTTGAAGAGCTCACCGATGAGCAGACTCTGGTTCTTGAGTCAGGCCATCCCCTAGGGCTTTTTAAATCCCCTAAGAGTGCTCCAAGGGTAATCATTACAAATGCCCTAATGATTGGTGCCTTTGATGACCAGGATAACTGGACCAGGGCCCAGGCACTAGGAGTAGCAAACTATGGCCAGATGACAGCCGGTGGCTGGATGTACATTGGGCCCCAGGGCATTGTCCATGGGACCTACAACACAGTTCTTAATGCAGCCAGGATAAAACTGGGAGTTGCAGAGGATGGGGACCTTACAGGCCATCTCTTTGTAAGTTCAGGCCTGGGTGGCATGTCTGGGGCCCAGGGCAAGGCAGCAAAGATAGCAGGTGGTGTGGGAATTATTGCCGAGGTTGACTACTCTAGGATTAAGACCCGTCTAGACCAGGGCTGGATTGATAAATCCTTTGATGAGCTGGATGAGCTCTTTAAAGAAGCCCAGGTCGCCCTTGATGAAAAAAGAGCCACAGCCCTTGCCTATCATGGCAACATTGTGGACCTACTGGACTACGCTATAGAAAAAGATATCCATATTGAGTTACTCTCAGACCAGACTTCCTGCCATGCTCCTTATGATGGAGGTTACTGTCCTCAGGGTATGAGCTTTGAAGAAAGAACCAGGATGCTAGATGAGGACAAGGAAGCCTTTAAAAAAGAGGTGGATAGGAGCCTGCTCCACCACTATAGCTCCATTGACGCCCTAGTAAAGAAGGGGACCTACTTTTTTGATTATGGCAACAGCTTTATGAAGGCTGTCTATGACGCTGGCGGAACCAGCATCTCAAAGAATGGTGTGGATGATAAGGATGGCTTTATCTATCCTTCCTATGTAGAGGATATAATGGGCCCCATGCTCTTTGATTATGGCTATGGCCCCTTTAGATGGGTCTGCCTCAGTGGTAAGCATGAAGACCTTATTAAGACCGATAGGGCTGCCATGGATGGGATTGATCCAAATAGAAGGGGCCAGGATAGGGATAACTATAACTGGATAAGGGACGCTGAAAAAAATGCCCTTGTAGTTGGAACTCAGGCCAGGATCCTTTACCAGGATGCCAGTGGTAGGCTAAAGATTGCCCTTAAGTTTAATGAGATGGTAAGAAATGGCGAGGTAGGTCCTATTATGCTAGGCCGGGACCACCACGACGTATCTGGAACAGATAGCCCCTTTAGGGAGACTGCCAATATAAAAGACGGCTCCAACATCATGGCTGATATGGCTACCCAGTGCTTTGCTGGAAATGCTGCTAGGGGAATGAGCCTGGTTGCTCTTCACAACGGTGGAGGAGTAGGTATTGGTAAGGCAATAAATGGTGGTTTTGGAATGGTTCTTGATGGCTCTGAGAGGGTTGATACTATACTTAGTAATGCCATGCCCTGGGATGTTATGGGGGGAGTAGCCAGAAGGGCCTGGGCCAGAAATGATAACTCCATTGAAACTGCAATGGACTACAACCACACTAACAAAGAGACAGATCATATCACCATACCCTATGTAGCAGAGGAAGAGCTAATAGATAAGCTAGTGGAAGAAAAACTCAAATAAGATTTGGGCCGGGTAAGACCTCGGCCCATACATAGAAAAAGGGCCTAGCCCGAGGAGGAATAATGCTGACAAATCCTGTGCTTATTTCAGTTCTAGTCATGTCCCTCTTGTGTCTTTTGAAAATTAACGTACTCATCTCAATTATTGTTTCTGCTCTTGTGGGGGGAGTCATAGCAGGCATGCCCCTAAAAGAAATCATGGATGTTTTAATAGGTGGAATGGGAGGACAAGCGGAGACTGCCCTTTCATATATCCTACTTGGGACTTTGGCTGTGGCTATTGGCCATACGGGGCTAGCCACAATTCTAGTCAAGAAAATAGGCAGTATAATCAAAGAAAAAAGGATTATGTTTGTTTTGCTTTTAGCAGTAATTGCCAGCTTTTCACAAAACCTGATTCCTGTGCATATTGCCTTTATCCCCATACTTATTCCACCCCTTCTTTCTCTGATGAATAAGTTAAAAATTGATAGAAGGGCTGTGGCCTGTGCCCTGAGCTTTGGGCTTAAGGCACCTTATGTAATGTTACCAGTAGGCTTTGGTCTAATCTTCCACGGGATTATCTCAACCTCTCTTGCAGACAATGGAATTTTGATAGACAAGGCAGATATATGGCCAGCTCTTCTAATTCCAGGCCTGGGCATGGTTCTAGGGCTTCTGATTGCAGTTTTATTTAGCTATAGAAAGCCTAGGGAATATGAAGACATAGCTATAGGAGGAGGTGAAGAAGTAGAGGATGTAAAGATGGGTCTACCCCAGTGGGGAGCTCTTCTAGGCGCTCTGGCAGCCTTTGCTATCCAGCTGGCTACAGATTCTCTACCCCTTGGCGCCCTTATTGGCCTCTTTATTATGTTGGCCTTTGGCTCCTTTGAATTTTCAAAATTTGATGATATGATAAGTGGCGGTATAGGTCTAATGGGCTTTATTGCCTTTGTAATGCTGGTAGCTTCAGGCTATGGCCAGGTGCTAAGAGCAACTGGTGGAGTAGAGGCTCTGGTTGATGCTGGCGCCGCCCTGATGGGAGGCAGCAAGCTTATAGCTTCAATTATAATGCTCCTCATTGGTCTACTAGTTACCATGGGGATTGGAACCTCCTTTGGGACTGTTCCAATTATTGCCACTATTTATGTGCCCCTAGCCCTTAAGATGGGCTTTAGCCCCTTAGCTATTGCTTCTCTAGTAGGAGTGGCTGGCGCCTTAGGAGATGCTGGTTCACCGGCCTCTGACTCAACCCTAGGACCTACCTCGGGGCTTAATGCAGATGGCCAGCATGACCATATCTGGGATACTTGTGTACCCACCTTTATTCACTACAACATACCCTTACTAATCTTTGGGGTACTTGCAGCTTTAATTTTATAATAAGAGGTAACAATGAATTATTTAGAAATTGATGGTGCACATCTAGAGCTTGATAGCTTTATTGATGTCACTAGAAACAATAGACCTATCAAGCTCACTCAAGAAGCTATGGATAGAGTAGACAAGGCTAGAAACTTTGTTGATAAGCTTATAGAAGATAACAAGGTTGTATATGGACTCACCACTGGTTTTGGGAAATTTTCTGATGTACTTATCCCGGAAAAGGAAACCATGGCCCTGCAAAGAAATCTAATTGTTAGCCATTCCTGTGGAGTGGGCCAACCCCTGGCTGAGGATCTGGTTAAAGGAGTTATGCTCCTAAGAATCAACGCCCTTGCCAAGGGTAATTCAGGCATCAGAAAATCAACTATAGAGACCCTAATCCAAATGGTCAATAGGGGTGTTATTCCCTTTATTCCTGAGAAAGGGTCCTTAGGAGCTTCAGGAGACCTGGCTCCCCTTTCCCATATGGTCCTTACTATGATGGGAGAGGGTCAGGCCTTTTATCAGGGTCAGCTTATGACTTCTAAGGAGGCCATGGACCAGGCTGATATTGAAACTGTTTCCCTGGTTTCTAAGGAGGGCCTGGCTCTTATTAATGGAACCCAGGTAATGACCTCTATTGGAGCCCATACCCTCTACGACGCCCTTGAACTTAGTAAGACAGCAGATATAGCCACAGCCCTTACAATGGAGGCCCTGAATGGCATAACCACTGCCTTTGATAGTAAGGTCCATGAGGTCAGGGGCCATTATGGCCAGATAAAGACCGCTGAAAATATCCTTAAACTAGTTGAGGGCTCTCAGATGGTATCAAGTCAAGGTGAAATCAGAGTTCAAGACGCCTATTCCCTACGCTGTTCTCCCCAGGTACAAGGGGCAACAAAAGATGCCCTGGAATTTATTAAAGCCAAGGTGGAAATTGAGATGAATGCAGCCACCGATAACCCTCTAATCTTTGTAGATGAAGGAGAGGTAATATCAGGAGGCAACTTCCATGGCCAGCCCATGGCCCTGCCCTTTGACTTTTTAGCTATTGCCATAGCAGAACTTGCAAATATTTCCGAAAGGCGACTGGAGCGCCTGGTAAATCCCGCTTTAAGCGAGGGTCTGCCAGCCTTTCTGACTGAGGAAGGCGGCCTTAACTCTGGTTTTATGATTGTCCAGTATGCTGCGGCGGCCCTGGTATCTGAAAACAAGGTCCTAGCCCATCCTGCCTCTGTAGACTCAATTCCCTCTTCTGCTAACCAGGAGGACCATGTCTCCATGGGAACCATAGCCGCAAGAAAAGCCAGGGATGTCCTGGATAACTCTAGAAAGGTCCTAGCTATGGAAATCCTAGGAGCTGTTCAAGGGATTGATCTAAGGGGCAAAAAGGAGCTTGGTAGAGGCACTGGCCCAGTATATGAGCTGGTAAGAAAAACCATTCCTAGGTTTGAAGAGGATAGGATTATGCATGTGGATATAGATGCCGCTGAGGAACTTATTAAAAGTGGCAGGATAAATAGAGCTGCTGAAGAGGTCCTGGGGAGTATCTAAGACAAGAATAGTTGGTAATAAAAGTAGTAGTAAATAAAGGATATCCTGGTTTGGATATCCTTTATTTACTAGGTCAATCTTTTTAGTTTCTATTTTTACTTGATTAGTTTTTCAAGTATTACCTCTGTTTCGTCGGCAGCTAGCTTCATAACCCTATCTACAACTCCTCCAAAGAATTTGGCAATAAGCCCTGAGTTCATCCTGCTTATATAGGTCTTGCCACTGCTCTTGGTGTAGATAGATACTCTGCAAGGCATCATGGGAGAGACCCTTCTCTCATCGTCCAGCTTTAGGATTTCAGAAGAGTACTTAGAAGAGCATAGTTCAAAGATCATCATTTGACCAACCTTATGGCCAAAGCCATCAAGGGTTGCCTGCATGTCATGAATAGTAGGGATAGACCATCCAGCGGCCTTTACTTCCTCTACGAAGATTTTAACAGTGGTTTCAAAGTCATACTTGCTGACATCTTCTTTTATCATAAGTCCTGGTGCCTTCTTGTAGAGGACTCCTGCCCCTGCTGCAAGTCCCAAAGTTATGCCTAGGGCAAGGCCACCTAGACTGGCCTTATTAAGTGCTCTGCTCATATTTTTCTCCCTTCGAGATTATTGATTACTACTTCACTATTTAGCTGAGATTAGGTTTTTTCAGTTAAGCCTAGTTCAATTCTTTGGCGGTGTTATAGATGGCTTCAACTTCACTATCTGAAAGTAGGGTCTTCATGGCTATGGCAATTATAATTATTATTGGAATGTTCATTGCTAGTCTTGTCAGGGTAAATCTAGGGCCAAGTGCTCCATATTCAAAGAGTAGCATGGGAATCTTGGTGGTTGACCAGGCTCCTATTAGGATCATAATGTTGAAAAAACTAACATCTTTTTTCATAAAGGCAGCTGCTATAGGAAAGACAACGTAAAGGGGGCCGGCTGCTGCTGAGCCTAAAAAGAAGGCCAAAAGAAAACCTTTAAGGCCTGAACCCTGGCCCATAAACTTGACCATGGTATCTCTAGGCACCCAGACATCTAATAGGCCAAGTAGGATAAAAACTGGGGGCAGGATAAAGAGCATCTCTTTAAAACTCTTAGCCACAGTATTTACAGCCTCCATACCTGTTGGTTTATCAAAAACAAAGGTTATGGCAATAACAAGGGCTGCAATAATAAAAATTGTATATTTCTTAAGGGTTTCCATCTTAAACCACCTTTCCTATAACAAAGGCAACTACAAAGGCCAGTAAAAAGGCCATTAGATTTCTAATAAGAGTAAATTTCCTACCAAAGAACTTTACTTCTAAAGGAACTGTTATAAGCCCCACCATGGTTAGGGTTGATACAAAGGCTGATAGCTGCATATAGCCAGCCCCATTCTCTAGGAGGATGGCAGCCATGGGAAAGGCCACAAAGGCAGGTATTAGAGTTATAGAGCCAACCAGGGCTCCAGCAATGGTACCATACCA
>LFTD01000051.1 GCA_001512625.1 Clostridiales bacterium DTU036
AAGCTTTATTATACTGGTAAGAAAAACTATGTGGATAGAAGTATGGAGGACTCCTTTTTGGAGTCCTTGGCTGAGGGAGGCTTTCAGATAGGGGAGTTAGCCAAGCTTTACTATCCTGGTGGCCATGAGATAAAGACTCTTGATTATGAAAAGGCCTTAGATGAAACAAATAGGCTTTTAGAAGAGGACCAGGTAATTATCTATGAGGCTGCCCTTAGATTTGGTAGCTTATTTGTTAGAGTGGATATTCTTAAGAAGGATGGAGAAGAGATAGAGCTTATTGAAGTTAAATCAAAGTCCATTGGTCCCTCTGAGTCCCTCCTGGGTAAAAGAGGGGGAATTTTGTCAGAGTGGCTGCCCTATGTTAGGGATGTAGCCTTTCAAAAGTATGTAGCTAAGAGGGCCCTTCCTCATATGGAAGTCTCTTCCTACCTCTACCTAGTAGATAAAGGAGCCTTGTGTCCCACTGATGGACTAGGTCATAAGTTTAGAATTGTTACTGATGAGCATGGTGAGAAGAAGGTTGAAGTATCAGAGGATATAAGTGAGGAGGATTTATCAACAGAGCTTCTAAGGCTGGTTGATGCAGATGAAGCCTCTGAAGTAGTCTACAGCTCTGAATACATATATGAGGGAGAGTCTTTAGATTTTGAGTGCTATCTGGATGTTCTAGCAAATTTATACTCTGAAGATAAAAAGTCCTTTCCAGTCATAAAGGCAGAGTGTGGTAAATG
>LFTD01000042.1:0-1675 GCA_001512625.1 Clostridiales bacterium DTU036
AAACTCCCTATAGGTAGCTGGCGCTACCTTACCAAGGAAGAGATGGACTATATAGAGGGGCTTTAGGTACTAATTAGTTGGATAAGGTTTTTGGATATTTAAGTGGGGCAGATTTATGGCTGCTCTTTTTTTTACCTATAACTGGGTATTAAGTTTAGTATTAAGAGAGGGGAATAAATGGAACTGGTTATTAGAGAAGAAAATGAAAATGACTATAGCAGTGTTGAAGATTTAGTTAAGAAGGCTTTTGAGATAGATAGGGATGCAAAAGCAGGAGAGCATGAGCTGGTTAGAAAACTAAGAAGGCCTGGAAATCTATCCCTAGTGGCTATGGTTGATGGTAGACTGGTTGGTCATATAATGCTTAGCCGTCAGTTTATTAAAGATGGTAAAGGTGATTACCCCTGCCTGGCCCTGGCCCCTTTGGCAGTTCTGCCAAGCTATCAGGGAAGGGGGATTGGCAGCCAGCTAGTGGAGGAGGCCCTGTCTAGAGCCAGAAATATGGACTATGGATCCGTCTTTGTTCTAGGCCATGAGGGCTACTATCCCAAATTTGGCTTTATCAGGGCCAGTAGCTTCAGTGTTAAGGCTCCCTTTGAGGTACCTGATAAGAACTTTATGGCTCTAGAGCTAAAAGAGGATGGACTTAAAGGAGTTAGTGGAACCTTAATTTATGGCCAGGAGTTTTATGATTAATATAATGAACATGAGAAGTCTTAAAAGAATTGGGAGAAAGGATGATTTAAACAAGTTGAAAATATAGCTTTTTTAATATATAATTAAAAAAGAGTAATTCTTTTCGTTTAGACTTTAGCAAGGCGGAAGATTGAGCTCCTGCTCCAAGAGTTTAGTGGGTAGTGACTTCAAACAAGATTAGCCTTTTAAAGCAAAGAATTAACTATTTAAGTTATGCCATCTTAAAAAGGCAAGGAGGAAATATGAAAAAGCTACTTTTACTTCTTCTATCACTGGTTCTACTGGCTTGCTCAAGTGCGTCCCCGCTAAATGTAGCAGTTCTTAAAGGCCCCTCAGCTATGGGGATAGTACATACTGATTTAGCAGAGTCAATGGATCTTCTTGCATCCCCGGATGAGATGGTTGGAAAGATTACAAGTAAGGAAGCTGATGTTGCTGCCCTACCCCTTAACATGGCTGCCATCCTTTACAATAAGACCGGTGGGGAAATCAGACTTTTAGCTGTTAATACTATAGGAAATCTGTTTCTTTTAGGAGATGAGCTGGAGGATTTAAGCCAGTTAGAAGGCAAGAAAATTCTTTCAGCGGGGGAAAATGCCACCCCTATGTATGTTTTAAACCTTTTATTAAAGGACCTAGATGTAGATGTATCCTATTTGCCCTCCCATGCAGATGTGGTAGCTGCTGCCAGTGAGGCTCAGGCAGATTATTATGTCTTACCCGAACCCTTTGTAAGTCTTTTTAAAAACAAGGTTGGTGAGACCTGGAGCCTGGACCTGGCTCAAGTCTATGAGGAAAAAACATCCTATCCTTTGACCATGGGGGTTATAGTAACCACCCAAAGTAAGCTAGATGAAAAGAAAAAAGACATAGAAAAATTCTTAGATGATTATAGGGCATCGGTGGCAAGAGTCTTAAGTGAGCCTGAAGCCTCTGCTGAGCTTATTGCGGATTATGGAATAATTGAAAATGCTGCCCT
>LFTD01000042.1:1685-12055 GCA_001512625.1 Clostridiales bacterium DTU036
AGTTACTTATGGCAGAAAACCCTCAGTCTATAGGAGGTGAGTTACCAGGTGAGGATTTCTACGGGGACTACTAGGGTCCTGGCTTGGATAATCTTTATATTTACCTGGACCATCATAGCACTACTTGTTAATAATGGTCTTTATTTACCCAGCCCTTGGGAGACTCTTTTGGCCCTTAAGGGGATTTTAGTCCAGAAGCAAACCTATCTTATTTTAGGTTTGTCTACCCTTAGAGTTACTCTGGGACTGGTATTGGCTCTTACTATAGGTTCTTTTTTAGGCCTTTTAGGAGGCTTTAATAGGACTGTATCAATCTTGCTGACTCCTCTTGAGAGCCTACTAAAGAGTGTCCCTGTGGTGAGTTTTATTATGCTGGCCCTGCTCTGGATAGGTTCAAGGGGAGTTCCAATTTTCATCTCCTTTTTAATGACTATGCCAATTTTTTGGTCGGCAGTAGAGGCTTCAGTGAAGCAGGCAGATCCCAAGCTCCTAGAAATGATGGATGTCTTTAGTCTAGGTTTTTATAAAAAGCTTAAGTACTTTTACCTGCCCTGGGCTGCTGGTTACTTGAAGCTGGCTATAAGGCAGGCAGTGGGGCTGGCTTGGAAGGCGGCAGTGGCAGCAGAGGTTCTTAGCAATACCCCCCTCTCCTTAGGAAGGAAAATACAGGAGAGCAAGGTATATCTTGAGACTGCTGACCTTTTTGCCTGGACATTGTTACTCTTATTATTTAGTTTTCTTATGGAAAGATTGGTGAGACATGAAGCTTGAAGGACTTACTTTTAAGGATATTGTTGAAGATTTTTCCCTAGAAACCTCAAGCAAAAAACTAGTTATTTTAGGACCCTCAGGTTGTGGAAAGACAACCCTATTAAGGCTTATTATGGGCTTAGAGGACTATGAAGGCAGGGTGGATTTAGGTAGTTTTTCTCCTTGTTTTCAGGAGCCAAGACTAATTCCTTGGCTTAGTGTTGAGGAAAATCTTTCAATTATAGTTGGGAGTAATGCAGAAAAATGGTTAAAACTAGTAGGGCTCTATGAAGATAGAAATAAAAAACCTGGAGAACTATCTGGAGGGATGGCTCAGAGACTGAGTCTTGCCAGGGCCCTAGCCTATCCTGGAGAGTATTTAATTCTGGATGAGCCTTTTTCAGGAATTGATCTGGCTAGAAAAACTGAGCTTAAGGCTTTGATAAAAAGAAGAAACTTCATTTTAGTTACCCATGATTTAGCTGACGGCCTAGAGCTGGGCCAAGAAGTACTCTTAGTAGATGGTCCGCCACTGAGGATAAAAAAGCACTATAAGACCACTGATGGTATAGAAGAAGAAGTCAGAAATCTTTTAGGAAATGAAAAGGAGCCAACTTTATAGGCTAAAAAGTAATACAATAATCTAAGGCGGGGGGTGCCCCGCTTTTTTTGTATGAAAAGATAGACAGATGGGTGTAGGGGATTTTGTGTCCTGATATTACCTAGAGGCTTATAAGAGAATCTTGGTTTTTTAGCCTAGGGAGCTGGACTAGGATAGTCAGAGTTTAAAAGGGACCATGGGCAAGACTTGCTTTATTTTATTTTGAGAGCAAAACCTCTGAATGTTCAAATAACAAAATATGACAAACCTATGAAGCCATAGACGGTGAAAACCCAATAAATAGACTTATCATAAATAAAAAAAGTCCGGCCCTAAAATATTTTTGTCTAAATTGTTTAAATTGATGTTAATTTACTCCCAGGTATATTATTATTAAGATGCAATAACTGGCACTGGATTTATAGATGGTTGGAGCCGAAAGCTATTCTTTTTATAGAAAGGAATTGATATGAGTAGACTTAGGATTATTACCAGCAACAAGGCTCAGGAGACTATAGAATTTCTATACAAGGACCTGGAAAGGCGGATTGTTTCTAGTCCTCCGGGACTATGCCCTATTGATTTGATGGCATCCTTTGTAAAGATGAGTCACGCACAAACTTGTGGTAAGTGTTCACCCTGCAGGATAGGACTTGGTCAACTGGTTGACTTATTAGAAGAGGTTCTAGATGGCAAGGCAACTATGAGTACTTTGGATTTAATTGAAAAAACTGCTAGTGCTGTTTACTACACCTCGGACTGTGCCATTGGCTATGAAGCTGCTGACATGGTTTTAAGGGGGATTGAAGGATTTAAGGAAGATTTTGAAGAACATATTTTAAGAGGACGATGCGTTGCTGCACTAGACCAAGCCATACCATGTATTTCACTTTGCCCAGCTGGAGTTGACGTACCCGGATACATAGCCTTAATTTCTGAAGGTAGATACGCTGATGCTGTAAAACTTATTCGTAAGGACAACCCACTTCCTGCAGTATGTGGACTTATTTGTGAGCATCCATGTGAGGTCAGATGCCGCAGAAATATGATAGATGATTCAATTAACATAAGAGGTCTAAAAAGATTTGCAGTGGAAAATGCAGGATATGTTCCTGTGCCAGAAAAAATGCCAGCTACAGGTAAGACTATAGCTATTATTGGAGGAGGTCCATCAGGACTATCTGCTGCTTATTATCTTAGTTTAATGGGCCATGATGTGGAGATATTTGAAAAGAGAAAACATCTAGGTGGGATGCTTAGATATGGTATTCCACGCTATAGGCTTCCTAGGGAAATCCTTGATGATGAGATTAATACTATCCTATCCCTAGGGATTAAGGTACATAAGGAAATAGATATTGGTAAGGATATAACCTTTAAAAAGATAAAGGAAGACTTCGATGCAGTCTATATAGCTATTGGAGCCCATACAGATAAGAAAATTAATATTGAGGGCCACGAGACAAAGGGTATCACCTCTGCAGTGGATATACTTAGAAAAAGCGGCGATGGTGAGGCCTTGGACCTTGAAGGAAAAAACATTGTTATAATTGGCGGTGGTAATGTTGCCATGGATGTGGCTAGGACAGCTAGGAGAGAGGGCGCTGACAAGGTAAGAGTAGTCTATAGAAGAAGGCAGGTAGATATGACTGCCCTTGAAGAAGAAGTTGAAGGGGCAATTGCTGAGGGCTGTGAGATTCTAGACCTCTATACTCCTAGAAAGATAGAAAAAGACGAGAACAGTAATATCAGCGGCCTATGGATCCAATCTCAGATAATTGGGAGAATCCCATTTGATAGGCCAGTTCCAGTAGATGCCGATACAGAGTCTATACTAATTCCTTGCGACCAGCTAGTTCTGGCAGTAGGCCAAGGCATAGAATCTAAGAGCTTTGAAAAAGAAGGAATCCCTGTGACCCAGGACGCTATTATGGCTGAGGAATGGTCTGGCATCGAGAATATCCCCGGTGTCTATGCCGGTGGAGACTGTGTTTTTGGCCCTGCTACTGTAATTAGGGCTATAGCAGCTGGCAAGGTTGCAGCAGCCAATATTGATGAGTATCTTGGATATCACCATGTAATCGAAACCGATGTTGAGATACCTGAACCTCGTATAGCTGATAGAATCCCATGTGGTAGAGTCAATATGAGGGATAGGCAGGCCAGTGAAAGAGTTTCGGACTATGAACTAGTTGAATTTCCCATGAGCTTGGAGGAGGCCATGCAGGAATCCTCTAGATGTCTACGCTGTGACCACTTTGGCCTAGGTGTATTCAAAGGAGGTAGAGTAGAGAAATGGTAAAACTAACAATTAATAATCAGGAGATAAGTGTTCCAGAACATACTACCATTATGGAAGCTGCGGAGATGCTAAATATTTTCATCCCCAACCTCTGTTATCTTAAAGACTTAAATGAGATTGGAGCCTGCAGGGTTTGTGTGGTAGAAGTAGAGGGTGTTTCTAGGCTGGTAACATCTTGTAATAATGCCGTGTCTGAAGGAATGGTGGTTACAACCAACAGTCCTAAAGTCAGGGCCAGTAGAAAGACCAATGTAGAGCTTATTCTATCTCAGCACGATGCTCGCTGCGCTACCTGTGTAAGAAGTGGTAACTGTAGCCTGCAGGAAATTTCCAATGACCTAGGTATTATTGATAATCCCTATAAAGAAAACATACCCCTAGCACATTGGAATGATGACTTTCCCTTAATTAGGGATTATGAAAAATGTATAAAGTGTATGAGGTGTATTGAGATTTGTGATAAGATCCAAGGCCTTAATGTTTGGGATATGTCAAAAACTGGGTCTAGGACCACTGTTGACGTCTCACATAACAGGAGGATAGAGGAGGCAGATTGTGCTTTATGTGGTCAGTGTATTACCCATTGTCCAACGGCTGCCCTCAGAGAGAGGGATGACACTGACAGGGTATATGAGGCACTGGGTACCAAGGATAAAATTACCATAGTACAAATTGCTCCAGCTGTTAGGGCGGCCTGGGGTGAGGATCTGGGTCTACCTAGGGAATTTGCAACTGTTAAGAGGCTGGTAGCGGCTTTGAGAAAGATTGGCTTTGACTATATATTTGATACTAATTTTGCTGCAGACCTTACTATTATGGAAGAGGGCAGTGAATTTCTTCAAAGACTAGGGGATAAGGAAAACCAAAAATGGCCTATGTTTACCTCTTGTTGTCCTGGTTGGGTAAGGTTTATTAATACTCAGTATTCAGATATGGTGGACCAGCTTTCCACAGCCAAGTCTCCACAGCAAATGTTTGGAGCTATAGCAAAAACCTATTACGCTAGACTTTTAGGGGTGGATCCCGACAGGATTTTTAGCGTATCCATCATGCCCTGTACTGCTAAAAAATACGAGGCAGGAGTTTCAGTTATGGCTGATGCCGGCTCTGGACAGGATGTGGACGTTGTTTTAACTACCAGGGAGATAGACAGGATGATAAGGGCTGAAAAAATTAATCCTGCCCTTTTGGAGGAAGAAGAATTTGATACACCACTAGGTGAGGGAACTGGTGCAGCTGTAATTTTTGGAGCTACTGGAGGAGTTATGGAAGCTGCTCTAAGGTCAGCCTACTATTTGGTAACAGGTGAAAACCCTGATCCTGACGCCTTTGAAGATGTCAGGGGGAGAGAGGGTTGGAGAGAGGCTAGCTTTGATTTGGCAGGTTCAAAACTTAAGGTAGCCATTGCAAGTGGCCTGGGGAACACCAGAAGACTAATTGAGGCTATAAGGAGTGGTGAAGCCTCCTATGACTTTGTTGAGATTATGGCCTGCCCTGGTGGCTGTGCAGGTGGTGGCGGCCAACCTATTGAAGATGGTAAGGAGCTAGCGGGAGTTAGGATGGATGTACTTTATGGCTTGGATACCGTTGCAGATTTGAGGTTTTCCCATGAAAATCCTTCGGTTATCAAGTGCTATGAAGACTTCCTAGGAGCCCCTTTATCTGCAAGAAGCCATAAGCTCCTTCACACCAATCAAAAAAGCTGGGAGCTATAAAAAGATAAGTATTTGCTCCTAAGCTATTAAAACAAAATATATCAATAAATTCTTTAGCCCCTGGTAGACTCATAGCCAGGGGCTGTCTTTTATTAAACATAGAAAAAGATCATAAATTTTCTGGGAAACCTTGAAAATTCTAGACTTAGGGACTTACCATAGAGGCGGTTATTTATTAAAAACATAAACTTATAGATTTGGTTATTAAGCAGATTATCCTATAGTTGATTAAAATTAATTAAAGGAATAACTGGATTATGTATTTTTCTAAGGTAAATCAGCCTGATTTTAAAAGAACTCTTCCCTATAATGAATGGAAATTCTAAAACTCTTTTAGAAATTAACCGGTTTTACTTTTGCCTGCCTTGACAGCGGGGAATTTCCTGATAAAATTAAGAAAGATAAAGAATATCTTTAAACGAAAAAATCCATATGGAGGAGAGACTTTATGAAGAAGAATCAATTTATTGCTGGGATTCTTGTTATAATCCTATTTCTTGTCTTTGCTAATTACTTATCTGCTCGAAATGCAACCTTACCCGTCCAACTTATAATTGGTCTAATGCTAGGTTATGTATTTACCCGTTCTCGTTTTGGCTTTGCTGGTGGTGTTAGAAAAACTTACTTTACAGGAGATGGTGCTTTAGCAAAAGCAATTATCCTTTTATTCCTACTTACAATTATCGCAACAGCAGGTATCCACTACACTGCCTTCAATAAGGGAGCTCTCCCAAACTTTGCAGCAGGACCCGATGACATGATTATTCCTGGCACAAACTTTGTACAAAAGGCCAATCTTAATGTCTTTTTAGGTGGGCTTATTTTTGGTATAGGTATGATTTTTGGTGGTTGCTGTGCTTCTGGAACTCTTACCGACGTTGGTGAGGGTGAAGCTAGAGCCCTACTTGTTCTTCCCTTCTTTGGCTTTGGTGGAATTATAGGATCCCTTTTAGGCCCTATTATGAAAGCAGATGGCAGCGTCTTTAAAGAAGTAGGAGTCCTTTTATACTTCCCTGATAAATTTGGTTATGTGGGAACTGTAGTAATTTATGCAGTTTTATTTGCTCTCCTCTATGCCTTTATAAGGTCTTATGAAGACAAGAGAAAATCCCAGAACACCTATAAAGCTGAGGTTTATGAGGACTGGCAGCTTCCTTTAGAGCATGATGGTAAGTTCAAGCTCTTTAGCTATGCTACCTACCATAAAATTTTTGTTGAGAGATGGTCCTTTACTGTAGCAGCCTTCCTAGTAGCCCTTCTTTATACCTTTATAATGAACACTACAGGTACCGGTTGGGGAGTTTCTGGCCCCTACGCGCTTTGGGCTATTTGGGGACTTGAAAAAGTAGGCGTTACCTTTACTGCCCCCGCCCTACAAGGCCAGGTAGAAACTGTGGCCAAAGGACTTATGAATAATGGAGTATCACTTAGAAATATTGGTATCATGGGTGGAGCTCTAATAGGAGTTTTACTAGCTGGCAGGTTCAGATTCAATACGAAGATGAGTGTCAAAGAAGCCCTAACCTATGCCTTTGGTGGTCTGATGATGGGTATTGGTGCCTCTTTTTCTGGAGGATGTAACGCTGGAGCTTTATATTCTGGCCTAGTAAACTTCTCTCTTTCTGGCTGGCTCTTCCTAGTGGCCATGGTAATTGGTGGGGTTCTTGGCTCTAAGCTATATATGGCAGTCTTTCCCCCACAAGCTTAATTCAAATTAGTATAGTATAATAGTAAATAAATAACAAATGATGACCAAAGGGTACTTAATAAGGAGGTAACCCAAATGGTGAGAAAACCAAACAAAGTATTAGTAATTGGTGGAGTTGCAGGTGGAGCATCTGCCGCAGCAAGGATTAGAAGACTGGATGAGGACTGCGAAATAATCATGTTTGAAAAGGGACCCCACGTTTCCTTTTCCAATTGCGCTCTTCCCTTCCACCTAAGTGGACTTATCGAAGATCATGAAACACTAGTACTTATGCAACCCGAAGACTTTTACAACCAGTATAGAATCGATGCAAGAATTTTTAATGAAGTAACTGAAATTGACAGGGATAAGAAGATTGTTCATGTTAAAAATCTTACAACAGGAGAAGAGTATACTGAGAACTATGACAAGTTAATCCTATCTCCTGGTGCCAATCCAATAGTTCCTCCCTTTGAGGGCATGGACCTAGTCAATGTCTTTACCATAAGAAACGTTGCTGACATTCACAGCCTAAACACCTTTATTAAAGGCCACCATTCACAAAACGTTACAGTTATTGGTGGTGGGTTTATCGGTATTGAAGCTGCTGAAAACCTCAAGATGGCTGGCTACAATGTTACCCTAATTGAGGCCATGAACCAAATCATGAGACCCTTTGACTATGACATGGTTCAAATCCTTCATAAAGAAATAATCGACCAGGGCATTGAGCTTATCGTTAATGACAAGGTAGAAAAATTTGAAGAAAAGACAGTTGTTCTAGGTTCAGGTAGAAAGGTTGATGCTGACGCCGTTGTTATGGCTATTGGTGTATCTCCTGAGACCAGCCTTGCAAGAAAAGCTGGCCTTGAACTTGGTAAGACTGGAGCTATTGCAGTTAACCAAAACTTTAGAACCTCTGACCCAAATATCTACGCTGTAGGGGACGCTATTGAAGTTTATAACAGACTTCTTCACTCCCAGTCAAAGCTAGCTCTAGCAGGACCTGCCCAGAAGCAAGCAAGAGCAGCTGCTGATCATATTTATGGAAGACCTGTTCATAACACAGGAGTTATCGGTTCTTCAGTTATTAAGATTTTTGATTATAATGGAGCCTCAACTGGTCTTAATGAAGGCCTAATCAAGGCTACTGGCATGCAGATTGATTATGATACTGTTATGCTGATTCCTGAAGATAAAGTAGGCATCATGCCAGATAGTGAACCTCTACACTTCAAATTAGTTTTTGAAGTTCCTACAGGAAGAATCCTAGGAGCCCAGGCAATTGGTAAGGGTAATGTTGATAAGAGAATCGACGTTATTGCCACCCTAATTAAGTTTAATGGAACCCTAGAAGACCTTAAGGACCTTGAGCTTTGCTACGCACCTCCCTTTGCAACAGCTAGGGACGTTGTAAACTACTCTGCTCTAGTTGGCCTAAACATTCTTCACAGCTGCTTTAAGCAGGTCCATGTAAGTGAGATTAGAGGCCTGGTAGAAGAAGGCGCCTATATAGTTGACGTCAGGGAAGCTGATGAGTATGAAAAAGGCCATATCAAGGGTTCTCATAACATTCCACTTGGCAAGCTAAGAGATAGAATGGATGAGATTCCAAGAGATATCCCCGTTTATATCCACTGTAGATCAGGCCAGAGATCCTACAACGCTCTTATGGCCCTTCAGCATAAAGGCTATAGAAATGTAACCAACATGTCTGGTGGCTTTATGGGGCTTTGCTTCTATGAGTACTTCAATGATAAGTTTGAAAATAGGACACCTATAGTAACAGATTACAACTTTGAATAAAGTTAAAGAATAATGATTAGATGAGCTTATGGGCACTGCCCATAAGCTTATTGTCTAAATAGGGGACTAGAACTAATGGATAAAAAGTTAAGCAAGATTGATGTCTTTTCAATTGTACTGGGCTCAATAATTGGCTGGGGCTCCTTTATGTTACCCGGCTCTAAATTTCTAATAGAGGCAGGAGTAATTAATACCACCATAGCTCTTTTTATTGGAGCTCTATTTATTATTGTTATCCAGTCTTCCTACTATGTAATGCTCTCAGACCACGATGATGAAGGAGGGGAGTTTTCCTTTACCTACAAACATATGGGTAAGGTTAACGGTTTTATTGTGGGCTGGTTTTTACTCCTAGCCTATCTTACCATTATCCCTCTTAATGGAACTGCCTTTCCCCTGGTCATTAGAAAGATCTTTGGAGACTTTTTCCAGTTCGGTTACCTCTACTCCATAGCTGGTTTTGATATTTTTCTAGGGGAGATAATTCTCTCCAACCTAGTTATCTTGCTTTTTGCCTACATAAATATCAGTGGTATTAAGGACTCAGCCAGGGTTCAAAACTTTATAGCCATTACCCTAGTTAGCTTGGTCTTTGTGGTTTTTACCATTGTCTTTATAAATGCTGATAAGGTGAGATTTGCAGAAAACTACATAAATAATTACCAGTTTGATTTGTCCCAGGTGCTGAGAATCTTTGCCATCACCCCCTTTGCCTTTGTGGGTTTTGATAACATTCCTCAGATTTGTAAGGAGTATGAATTTGGTCCTAGGACGGCTTCACTTATTGCCATAATTGCTGTACTGATAGGGGCCACTATTTATTCGGTCTTAAATCTTACCGCTGGTCTAATCTTTAGTCCTGCAGAGGCCTATGCCCAGGACTGGGCACTGGGAACCGGGGTCCTTATGACCATTGGCAGGTTTGGCTTTGTCCTACTAGTTATTGCCCTAGCGGCTGCTGTTACCTCGGGAATTAATGGTTTTATGATTTCTACCAGTAAGCTCATGGGCTCTATTTCTAACCATGGTATGGTTCCTAGCAGATACAGCTTTGTAAATAAAAATGGAGTCTTTTCCAATTCCATAATCTTTGCAACAATAATAAGCCTGATTGCCCCCTGGTTTGGTAGGGAGGTTATTCTTTGGATTGTAGATATGTCATCTTTAGGTGCCGCCATTGCCTACTTTTTTGTTTGTTTTATTGCCTTTAGGATTACAAAGAGCCAGATTCAAAAGTTTCTATCAGGCCTTGGAGTGGCAGCCTCAGCAATGACTGTGTTACTTCTTCTTTTACCAGCCTCTCCTGCAGCCCTAGGTAGGGAGTCCCTTATTGCCCTAGGCCTCTGGATTATTTTAGGTGGGACCTTCTACTGGACAATTGTATCTAGCAGAAAAAAGGCGGGTGAAAAACTTTAGATAAATAAAGGGCTCAGGCTCTTTTTTTATGCCTGTCAAGCGCAAATGAAATTGTCACCCTAAAAGTGCAAACATAAGTTTATTTCCAGGAGC
>LFTD01000122.1:0-188 GCA_001512625.1 Clostridiales bacterium DTU036
ACTGGCTCCTACAAGTACATCGCTAAGGATAGGGTTGATAAAAAGACTGGTGAAATTAGTGAACTTACAGATAGCTACTACATAGACCTTGATAGAGTAGCAGAGGAGGAAAAGTATGATGGTTACTACCTTTTAGTTACCAGTGAACTTAAAGAGGATGATGACAAGGTAATAGAGGCCTATAAGGG
>LFTD01000122.1:291-561 GCA_001512625.1 Clostridiales bacterium DTU036
AGAACTACTACATGTTTGATTACTACGATGAGAACATAGATATGATGGCTAAAGTAATGGAAGTAGACCTAGACAAACGCTTCAGAACAAGAAGAGAGATAAAAGATATGATAGCTAGGACGAAGACAGAGCTGTAGTAGTACGTCTTCGCGCAAGAAGAAAGCTTCCCTAAACCCTGCAACTGCAAGGCTTAGGGAAGCTTTTTAAGATCTATGACTGTCAAAGTCAAGATACCAAAGACTAGCTTTTTTGTAAAGAAGACAGGGGAGA
>LFTD01000038.1 GCA_001512625.1 Clostridiales bacterium DTU036
CTTAGGGTGACAAAGTCATTTGTCTCTCAACAGTGACAATATCATTTGTTCTTCATAATAAAGATGACCAGGAAATAAAACATCTTGAGTTTAAAGATGATACAATTAAAATTTATATAGGCAAAGAACTTGTGGTTGAGACCACCTACTTCCTTGAATTTAATAGGATCTATAACGCCGCGGGAAACACAGGTAGCTTTGGCATTTTTGAAACTATCGAATGGGATGACGGTTATCTTATAGGCCTTGATGATGAGGGTCAGGAGACCAGGTTTATTATACCCAACTATGATAAGATTGAAGACTTTTAGCTTATGGTTTTAAAAGAAGAGGGAACCTTAAAGGAATTAAGGGGGAGGAAAGTATTTCTTCCCTTATTTTTTTAAATAAATTAGTTAAAGGATTCTTCTAGTTATTAGTTGCAGTTGTAGCAAGGTAAGACTGATTAAATCTATAAAGCTGGATAACAAAAAGGCGTAAATTTTAGCTTAGAGGGCTGTGTATATCCTTTGCCTTTAAAGGAGTATAATTATAAATAGAAAGAGGTATTCAAATAAAGGTGCTAAACAAATAAATGATATCCGCTAATACAGATGAGAAATTAATAGGGGCTTATACCTATGAAAATTGGACAGAATTACAAGGGAATTGTATTATAAATAGGCTATGCTATATTAAAAACTTAGAGCTTAAATAATAGAGGAGACCTAATAATGCTTGAAGATAGAAGAAAAAGAACTAAATGGTTTTTAGAAGATCGGTTTGGGATTTTTATTCACTGGGGACTTTATGCCATACCTGCTAGGGGCGAATGGATTATGACAAATGAAAAAATATCCAAAGAAGATTATAGGGTCTACTTTGATGAGTTTGACCCAGTTGATTATAATCCTAAAGCTTGGGCCAGGGCTGCCAAGAAGGCAGGAATGAAATATGCTGTAATGACTGCTAAGCACCACGATGGTTTTTGTCTTTTTGATAGTAAGCTGACAGATTATAAGGCAACCAATACCAAGGCTGCTAGAGATCTAGTTAAAGAGTATATAGAGGCTTTTAGAGCAGAGGGGCTTAAGGTTGGCTTATATTATTCGGTAATAGACTGGCATCACCAGGACTTTCCCCACTATGGTGATAGGCATCATCCTGAGAGGGATAATGAGGACTATAAGGGCAGGAAGCATGATTTTGAAAATTACCTCAAATACATGCATGGCCAGGTAGAAGAGCTCTGCACTAATTATGGAGATATAGATATTTTGTGGTTTGATTTTTCCTATGATGATATGGTTGGAGAAAAGTGGGAGGCCAGTGAACTGATTAAGATGGTAAGAAGCCACCAACCAAATGTAATAATTGACAATAGACTGGAGGCCTCAGGAGAAAACTCAGGCAGTATAATGACAAGAAGTCCTAGCTTTTATGCAGGTGATTTTGCTTCACCAGAACAGATTATTCCACCTTCAGGCATAGTGGATGAGGATGGAAATCCGGTGCCCTGGGAGGCCTGTATCACTATGAACAACCACTGGGGCTACTGCTCCAGTGACAAAAGTTTTAAGTCCAGTAAGATGATAATTAGAAAACTAGTAGAATGTGTTAGTAAAAATGGCAACCTTCTACTTAACGTTGGTCCCAATGCCAGGGGGCAGATACCAGGAGAGTCTCTGGAGATTCTAGCTCAGATAGGTAACTGGATGAAGGATAATGGAGACTCTATTTATAGGGCTGGAAAATCAGAGCTTAATAAGCCTGAATGGGGCTACTATACTCAAAAGGATAATAAGCTTTATGCTCATATATTTGAGGCCAGCATAGGTCCTTTAGCAATTGCTATTCCCAGCAACATTATTAGAAAAGCTAGACTATTAGCAGATGGCTCTGAGATAAAGCTGATTAGGCCTTGGAATACCATGGACTATAATGACCACGCCTTTATAAACTTTGGCTCACCAGAGCACTTAACTTATCCACTTCCAAATGATATTGATACTGTAGTAGAACTTACCTTGGATAATGACTAGTCTTGGGAATAATAGAAGGAGAAGTGAAAGGATGAAAAAATCTAAAATATTTCTTATTTTTCTTGCTCTGGCTGCTATGTCTTTGATGGCTTGTGTCAAGGAAGACGGCCAGCTACCTACACCCTATGAACTGGTAAATAATACCCTAGATCTTACAATGAAAGTAAAAGAGGGCTCTTTATCATCTGAAGGTCTTACGCTGATATTTGAAAATACCACTGATGTTGAAGCCATCTATAGTGAGTTCTTTGCCCTTGAGAAGAAAACTGACAAGGAGTGGTATCAGGTTCCTGTAATAGTAAAGGGCGACTATGGATTTAATGACATAGCCTATATTTTGGGTCCTGGTGAAAGTCAGGAGTTTAAAATGGATTGGGCCTGGCTCTACGGGTCTATAGGCCCAGGTAACTATAGGCTAGTGAAGGAAGTATTGGACTTTAGGGGCACGGGGGACTATGATAGCTATTTCCTTGCTGCAGAGTTTACAATAACAGAGTAAAATGTTAAAGGCTCAGAAGTGAAAACTGAGCCTTTAATTATGATGTGGTTAAATTTTTTTAGTCTTCAAGGCCTCGGGCTTCTCCTATGGTATTTCAATAGAATACTTAAATTTTTTAGTAAATAAACCTACCAAAAATAGATAAGCCTTTTCTTTAACTAAAGATGCGCAAGGCTTTGGTTTTTAGGTACTTATTTAATGTGAAGGGTATAATAGGCTTTCTTTAGATAAGAAACTGTCTCAGATAGTTATAGCTGAGGATTACTGATTTATCCATGTCTGCCTCAGTATCCTCATAGGAGCGGTCTTCTACCTCTACAATGCCATGGCCTTTATAGCCGATGTCATTGAGGGCTGAAATGTAGGCTCCCCAGTTCACATCACCTAGGCCTGGCAGTTTGGGCGCCATGTATTCCAGAGGGTTAGCCATGATGCCCACTTGGTCTAGTTTATCCTGATAGAGCTTTATGTCTTTAAAATGAACATGGAAGATTCTATCTCTAAACTCATATAGGGGTTTTATATAGTCTATATGTTGCCAGACAAAGTGGGAAGGATCATAGTTGATTCCGAAGTTTTCACTTGGAATAATCTCAAAGGCCCTTTTCCAGTTTCTAGGACTAGTAAAAAGGTTTTTTCCACCAGGCCACTCATCATTAGAAAACCACATAGGACAGTTTTCAATGGCTATTTTTACATTTTTTTGCTGGGCAAAACTAATGATTTCTGGCCAAATTTTTTCAAATAGTTTGAAGTTCTCATCTAGGTTGAGGCTGTGATTTCTTCCTATAAAGGTGGTGACCATGTTCACTTCTAAAAAAGCAGCAGCTTCAATTACTTTTAGCAGGTGGTTTTTAGAAGCCTCTGCTAGTTCTGGGTCCTGGTCTAGGACATTAGGGTAATAGGCTAGAGCTGATATTTCTAAATTTCTATCCTTTAGCATCCCTTGAATTTCTTCTTTTTTATTTTGGTCTAATGATAATACATCAATATGGGAGACGCCTGCATAGCGTCTTTCTGCTTTACCTTGGGGCCAGCAGGCAACCTCTATGGACTCATAACCTATTTTTTCAGCAAAATCCAACATTTCTTCGAAGTTATAGTGACCCAGTATAGCACTGTTTATTCCTAATTTCATGGCTCCTCCTTATTATCAGTTGAACTAATATCTGCATATTTAATTCTAGCTTTTTATATAAATTTTAGAACTAGTAATGAGATTCTATAGTAATTATACCCAAGGAGAAAATTCACTTCAAGCTTGGTTCTGAACAAAGCTTATTTTTGAAGAAAATGAGAAGTTAAGAATCTTAAGTTGGCTTATAATTGACATTGGTTGATAATAGAATTATCATAATTGTAGAGGCAATTTTATCATTATAAGCCAGTAAAAGAGGTATTATGAATAAGAAAAAATTGAGGGTTGCAATAGTAGGCACTGGTTTTATAGCCAAGCAGCACTATGAAGCCATAGGGAGGCTGGCAGGCACTGAGATAGTAGCAGTTGTAGGTAGGGATGAAGCTAAGACTAGGCGCTTTAGCCAGGAATATGGTATTGAAAACTATTTTACAAATTTTGAAGAGCTCTTTTATATGGATATTGATGTGGTTCACATTTGTACCCCCAACAATCTTCACTATCCAATGGCTAGACTGGCCTTAGAGAATAAGATTAATGTTTTTTGTGAGAAGCCCCTTTCTCTAACTACTGAAGAGTCTGGTCATTTAGTCGAACTTGCTAAAGAATCTGGGGTCCTACATGGGGTTAATCTTAACTATAGAAGTAATGCTATGGTTAGAGAGATGAAAAAAAGAGTTGAGGAAGAATTAGGAGATTTACTTCTTGTCAAAGGGGAGTATATTCAGGACTGGTTGATGTTTGATGATGATTATGACTGGCACTTTGAACCAGAGCTCGTTGGGCCCTCTAGGACTGTTGCAGATATAGGTAGCCACCTTTTTGATTTAATTCAGTTTACAACGGATAGGCAAATAAGAAGGCTTTACGCCAAACTAATAACTGTTTATCCTACTAGATACAAGAGGCAGCAAAGTGGAGAAACCTTTGCCCATACTTATAGTGGAGAAGCAGAGGCAGTTGAAGTGGTTAATGAAGACGCTGCCATGATAATCGCAGAGCTTGATGATGGGGTTAAGGTATCTATGCACCTTTCACAGGTTACTGGAGGCTTTAAAAATGGCCTAAGTCTTACCATTAGTGGTTCTAAGGAGTCAATAACTTGGAAGCAGGAGGAGCCTGATAAGCTCTTTATTGGTAAGCGTCTGGGAGGAAATGAGCTTGTTTATGCTGATCCCAAGTATGTTGATGGAAGTCTGGCAAGATTTGCAGCTCTTCCTGCAGGCCACGCAGTAGGCTGGGCCGATGGAATGAAAAACTCAATTGCGGAGTTTTACAGCCATGTCAGAGGAGAAGTGGATAATTCCCAATCCTATGTTGACTTCTATAAAGGCCATAGGTTAATGCAGCTAGTGGAGGCATGCCTTATAAGTAATAAAGAAGAGCGCTGGGTGGAGTTAGGAGAGCTTAATGAAGAATAAAGTTGTAGTGAACACCAATTGCTATCATGGCTATAGTGCTGATGAGGCTCTAGAGGGAATAGCTAAGGCAGGTTTTAAATATGTAGAACTAACAGCTACAAAGGGCTGGACAGAGCATGTTTTTGTGGATAAGAGTTTTTTAGAACTCCAGAGGATTAAGGATAGAGTAAAGGAGCTAGGCCTAGTAGTGGTGGCCATGAGTGGCCATACTTCTCTAATGGATAGCGCTAGACTTAATGATTTTATTAACAACATTCACCTTGCCAATTTTTATGAAGCTGAGTATATAGTTAGCTCGGTGGGAGAAGCCCATCTTGAGGATATGGAGCATGCTGGTGAAGATGTAGTAGTGGAAAACCTTAAGAGTTTCATCCCATATTTAGAGAACTATGATATGAAACTAGCACTGGAGGTTCACGGCCAGGACCATGGTTCAGGCAGAAAATTAAAAGAAATAATCTCAAGGGTTGCTAACCCTAGAATTCAAATAGCCTATGATACTGCCAATGCGGTTTTTTATGGGGATGTAGATCCAGTGGAAGACCTTGACTACTGTGTAGACTGGGTTAATTATCTTCATCTCAAGGACAAGGCAGGTGGCAGACAGGAATGGGACTTCCCAGCTCTTGGGGATGGTTATATTAATATAGAGGGAGTGCTGGATGTGCTTAAAAGAAATAAGAATGAAGCTCCTCTAAGCATTGAAATTGAGTTTACCCAGGAAGGACCCTCTAACCTAGAGGAGGTCAATGAGGCCGTAAAAAGATCTGGAAATTATTTGAAGAGTCTAGGGTTAGAGCTGTGCTAAGGGTTGCACTTGTTGGCACTGGAGGCATGGGCACAGTTCACTATATGAACTACAAGCATATTGAGGAAGTAGAAGTAGTGGCTCTGGTGGGAGGTTCTGAGAAGAGCAGGAAAAAAGCCCAGCAGTGGGGGCTTCCTCTCTACGACTCTATAGGTGAACTCTGTGAGGGTGAAGAAATAGATGTGGTGGACATCTGTAGTCCCACCTTTCTTCACTATGAACATGTGTTAAAAGCTCTAGAATGTGGTAAATATGTTATATGTGAGAAGCCTTTAGCTTTAAGTTCTAAAGAAGCTAAGATACTCTTTGAAAAAGCAAGGCAAGTAGGAAAGCAGCTCTATGTAGCTCAGGTCGTTCAGTTTATGAGGCAGACTGCAGTCTTAAGAGAACTGGTAGAAAAAAAGACCTTTGGCAGAGCTTTAGATGGTGTTTTTGAGAGGCTTTCTGCAAAACCCAGCTGGGGTAGTGACTCCTGGATGTTTGATAGGAAAAAGGCAGGGCTTATTCCCTTTGACCTTCATATTCACGACCTAGATTTAATGGTGAGCCTCTTTGGTAAGCCAAGGGAGTTTAGGGTTTATAAGAGTCAAAGTGAGCTTAGTTTTCCGGAACATTTTAGGTTTATTTATGATTATGATGGACTTAATTTGGTAGGTGAAGCTGGATGGCTTAACGCCAATATGCCCTTTAGAGTCCGCTGGAGGGTCTACTTTGAAAGGGCCTATGTGGTCAGCGAAGAAGGTCAACTGATTGCCTATCCTGCTGATGGCCAGCCTATAGTATATAATGTTGAGGAAAAAGAGTTAATTGAAACTGGTATTAATGTGCCTCCCACTGAGATGTATTTGACTCAACTTAGGCACTTTATTGATTGCATAAAACTGGATATTCCTTCTCCTATAGTAAAGGAGGAGCAGGTGATTAGCACTTTAGAAATACTTGAGAATATCCAATGGGACGAGAATTAGCCTACAGAGGGTAGGTTGATTATATAAACACTAAGGAGGAAGTGATTATGAAACGTTTTCTAAGTTTACTTCTTGTTGCATTAATGCTACTGAGCATTGTTGCTTGTGGTAACACAGATGAGCCTAAAGTTGAAGCTCCCGAAGATGACAAGCAAGAAGTAAATGAAACTGGGGAAGTCTATAAGGTAGGTATCTTAGCACCTGCAGTTACCCACGGTTGGGTTGCAGCTGTAGCCTATCATGCCGAAGCTGAAGCCAAGGCACAAAGTGACGCTATTGAGTATAAAATTTATACTAGCAATGACGCCGCTGAGATGACTAGCCAACTTGATGACCTAATGACTTGGGGAGCTCAAGCTATCGTTGCTTTCCCACAATGGGAAGGAATGGAAGTTCCAATTAAGGAAGTCGTTGATCAGGGTGTTGTTGTAGTTAACTTTGACATTGAAATTGACGTTGATGGTGTTTACCGTGTAACTGGAGATAACGAGGAGATGGGAGTAAGGGGAGCCGAATACATTGTGGATAAGATTGGTACCGAGGGTAAAGTAGTTATCCTTGATGTTCCCACATCTGGCTCTGTTGGCCGTCTACGTAAGCAAGGTTTCTTAGATACTTTAGCTAAAATTGCTCCTGATATTGAAACTGTAGAGTATGCTACACAGTTTACAAGAGAAGATGGCCTTAAGGATATGGCTGACATCCTAGTTAGCAATGATCATATTGACGCTGTGTTCTCTATGGATGATGAGACATCAATTGGTGCTCTTCAGGCCATTGCTGAAGCTAACAGAACTGACATTAAAGCCATTACCGGTGGTGGTGGTAGCCAAGAATATTTCAACATGATGCCTGATAATGAAGACATATGGATATCTTCTGCTCTTTATAGCCCTGCCATGGTTAAGGACGCCGTTAAGGCAGCTGTTGCCATCCTAAAGGGTGAGAGCGTGGATGAGGTAAAAGTTATTCCTACAAATATTGTTGACCGTGACAATTATAAGGATTATCTAGACGCAAATTCTCCTTACTAGGGAGATTTGGGGCTAATGCTTGCATTAGCCCCTATCTTACATAGAGGTTTACTATGATTGAGATGAATGGCATAACTAAAAGCTTTGGGACCAATCTGGTTCTTGATGATGTGGATCTTTTTCTAAAGGAGGGAGAAATATTAGCCCTCATTGGAGAAAACGGAGCTGGCAAGTCCACCCTTATGAATATATTGGGTGGGGTTTTGCCTGCTAATGATGGAGAAGTATTGATGGATGGTCAAAGGGTTGATTTCTTAAAACCATCGGACTCTCTTGGAGCAGGTATTGCCTTTATTCACCAAGAGTTAAACCTGATTAATGACCTTCCCATTTATGAGAATATGTTCCTAGGCAGTGAACTTATGAAAAATAAGTTTTTGCCTGATATGGAAGCTATGAAAGAAAGAACTAGAGAAATTTTTACTGAGCTTGAAATAGATTTAGATCCAAAGGAGTTAGTCAAGAATTTAGATGCTTCTTATAAGCAGATAATTGAAATTTCCAAGGCTCTTATGATGGATGCTAAATATATAATTATGGATGAACCCACCACTTCTTTGACAGGTGGAGAAATAGAAAGAATTTTTTCTATGATGGATAGACTTAGAAGTAGGGGAGTGGGAATTATCTTTATTTCCCATAAACTTGAAGAAGTCATGGCTATCTGTGATAGATATGCAGTACTTAGAAATGGCAAAATGGTAGCTACGGGCCAGGTAGTAGACACTAATGAAAGACAGTTAGCTCACTATATGGTGGGCCATGATGTCAGGCACGAAGTGCTTGAAAGAGTAAAAAATTATAAAGAAGAGATTCTTCGAGTTGAGAACTTCACCAATGACCGGAATTTTCGGGATATAAATTTTAGCGTTAAGGCCGGAGAAATTTTAGGAATCACTGGACTTATGGGTGATGGTAGAAGTGAGCTTTTTCTCACCATTTTTGGAGATATGCCAAACTATAGTGGTGATATATATATAAAGGCAGAGAAGGTAAGGATAAAGGACATCCAAGCTGCCCTAGATAATAAGATTGGTTATCTTCCTAGAAATAGGAAGGAGAATGCCATAGTTAAGGATTTAAATATACTTGAAAATGGCACTATAGTGTCGCTTAAGGACTACTTAGTAAACTTATTTGTAATAGATAAGAAAAAGCAGACCAAAGCCTTTGATGAAGAAAAAAAAAGGCTCAATTTAAAAATGGGGCGCTCCAGTGACGCAATAGGAAGCCTTTCGGGCGGCAATCAGCAGAAGGTAGTGCTCCTTAAATGGCTTCTTAGTAAGCCTGAGCTACTAATCCTAGATAATCCGACTCAGGGGGTAGATGTGGGCTCCAAGGAGGAAATCTATGACATCATTCATGAATTGGCCCAGGAGGGAGTAGCCATTATTATCCTATCCAATGAGGTTAAGGAAATTATCAGGATTTGTGACAGGAGCCTAGTAATGTACCATGGCGAGATTATGGGCCAGTGCATTTATGAAACTATGAATGAGAATGATATGATGTATCTTGCTACAGGAGGCAGCCTTCTTAGCGAAGAGCTGGCACTGAAATAGAGAAGGTGGAATGATGGAAAATAAAGCTAATAAGAAGACAAATAAATTAGTTGATTTGTGGAAAAATGATCCGATTTTTTCCACCTTTATTGCCCTAATGGTGCTGGTAGTCTTCCAGACCATGACTCTGGGTTTTAACTACCCCAGCTTTGGTAGCTGGCTTACAGCCTGGATTAATAACTGGCTAAATATTTTAAGGAATAATGCCAACATTGGAATTATTGCTCTGGGTATGACCTTTGTAATTATATCTGGTGGTATTGAGCTAGCCGTTGGCTCAACCCTAGTTGCAGTTTCAGCTGTACTAATGATTATTATTGATGTTGGACCTGGTTCTATCCTGGGCGCTATGGGGATTACAGGGCTGCCTACCTATATACTGGGCATTTTGATAGCACTTTTACTAGCCACAATTTTAGGAACCGGTACAGGGCTTTTAATTACCAAGGGAAGGATTCCACCCTTTATTGCAACCCTAGGGACTATGAAGGTGTTAAGAAGTGTGACCCAGCACTTTATGCAATCGGTCTCTCCTATGGTGCCAGTACCTTTTTTAAATATTGCCAACTACAAAATATTTGGCAAGTACCTACTACCAATAATCTACTGGGCTGTTTTAGCAGTAGCCCTACACTTTGTGGCAACCAAGACTACCTTTGGTAGGAGGGTCTATGCTATAGGTTCCAATGAAAGAGCTGCTAGACTTTCAGGAATTAATGTGGATAAGGTTAGGGCTAAGGTCTATGCCCTCATAGGCTTTCTTGTGGGTGTAGCCTCTATTATCCAAGTGGCAAGGATTGGAGCCATGGACTTTGCTAATGCCGGCTCTGGCTACGAAATGGACGCTATAGCAGCTGTTATAGTGGGGGGGACCTCCATGTCAGGCGGTAGAGGTACAATAATAGGAACGGTACTTGGAACTTTAATCATAGCAGTTATGAATAACCTGCTTAACCTTCTGGGTGTACCACCCTTCCTTAGGGAAGCCTTTAAAGGTTTTATAGTAGTTGTAGCAGTCCTTTTGCAGAAGAAGGAAAGAGCATAGAGAGACTGTGCAAAAGACTTTTAAAGAGCAGAGCCTGTTCATAAAAAAATATAGCATATAATAAAATGGACCATAAAAACCCTTAAGGTAAGCACTCTCAAGGGTTTTTTATTTTTAAGATAGGTGAAGAATCTGCGACCTTCTCAAAAGAATTCTCGTTATAAAGCTCTACCTTTCATTTCCAAAGTCTATAGTGGCTTACTGAATGAAAATGGTAAAAATCTTCTTTAAGGTTAATTTCCAGTCAGAAAGTATGATATAATTTGCACGATAGGAGGTTGTTTTTATTGACATACCAATTATCTAATAATTACTACGTAAAAGGTGTGGATTGTGATGAAGCCGTGGTATGAATCAACTAAATACTGAGAATCATATGGTATAGAAGACAGCCATTAGTAGTTAATGTATCTTAGTAAATATCATAAGGATTATTAGGTGCTTCTGCTCTCTAGATTTGTCCACGCCTTGCCCACTGGTTATGCCTTAGTTAGCTCTCTT
>LFTD01000073.1 GCA_001512625.1 Clostridiales bacterium DTU036
ATCTCTCCTACCTTTCTCACCTCATCTTTAAAGAGCTCCCTTAAAGGCTCTATCAGCTCTAGGTCCATTCTCTCAGGTAGGCCTCCAACATTGTGGTGGCTCTTGATATTTCCCCCTGCACCTTCTCCGCTTTCAACCACGTCGGGGTAGATGGTGCCTTGAACCAGATAGGAAGTGTCTCCTAGTTTATTTGCCTCTTCTTCGAAGACGTTTATAAACTCCTCGCCAATTATCTTTCTTTTTTTCTCAGGATCACTTACGTCTTTAAGCTTAGATAGGAATCTTTCTTCTCCATCAATGCAGATAATCTTCATGGCAAAGCTCTTGCCATAGTCCTCCATGACCTCTTGTCTCTCACCCTTTCTAAGTAGACCATGGTCTACAAAGATACAGGTCAGCTGGTCTCCTATGGCCTTGTGGACCATAAGGGCAGCAACAGAGGAGTCAACTCCCCCACTAAGGCCACAGATTACCTTTTTATCTCCCACAAGCTCTCTAATTTCAGCAATCTTTCTATGGGCAAAATCTTCTAAATTCCAGTCCTTTTCATGCTTTGCTATGCCAAAGATAAAGGTCTTTAACAGCTCTTTTGTTGGCCTTTGGGACTGGAGGGTAAAGAGGTTTTTCTCCTCGTTTGCTAGAAGAACCATGGGATGGACCTCGGTAAAGGCCCAGGAAGAAAAACCCTCTGGGATGGACTTAAAGGAAAAACTTCCATCTATAAGAATATTTCTATCCCTGGACTCTGAAAAAGGAGTGTCTGAGGAAAAGAAGATTCTCTGCTCTCCCCCAATATGCTCCTCATCAGCTACCTGGCCTCCTTGGTCAAGAATCAGTCTGGCTACACCATAGCCTAGGGCTAGGGTGGGAATACCAGTCTGGTAGATCTTCTGGTCTATTTGCCTGGCCTCACCATCTAGTGAAGGCTGGCTTCCACCAATCATTATTATTCCCTGAGGATTTTTCTCTATAATGTCATCTACCTTAAAATAAGGCAGCACCTCACAGGAGACTCCAAGGTCTCTAATCTGTCTAGCTAGGGGCTGGGCTAGGCCTCCCCCGAAATCACATACTACTATCATAATTATCTCTCGATTCAGAATAGTTTGGTGGTTCTGCTGTTATCTGGATATCGTGGGGATGGCTCTCTATTAGGCCAGCATTGGTAATCTTGATAAACTGAGCCTTTTCTCTTAGCTCTAAAAGGTTGGCTGCTCCAACATAACCCATACCAGAACGTAGGCCACCTGTCATCTGATAGAGGGTATCTTTTACATAGCCCCTATAAGGAACCCTGCCCTCTACACCTTCTGGAACAAATTTCTTAGTTTCATTTTGGAAGTACCTATCACTACTACCTGCTTCCATGGCTGCAATTGAGCCCATACCTCTATAGGCCTTAAAGCTTCTGCCTTTATAAATGATTCTCTCACCTGGGCTCTCATCGGTTCCAGCAAGAAGGCTTCCCAGCATTACTGTGCTAGCTCCTGCAGCAAGTCCCTTAACTATGTCCCCTGAGAACTTAACACCGCCATCGGCAATTATTGGAACTCCTGCTTCATTTGCATACTCAGCCACATCCATAACAGCACTTAGCTGGGGAACTCCTATTCCTGCTACCACCCTTGTGGTACAGATAGAACCAGGACCAATTCCCACCTTTAGGGCGTCAGCTCCTGCATCAATAAGGGCTTTGGCGGCCTCCTTGGTGGCAATATTTCCTGCAATTACGTCGGTATCTGGGTAATTGGCCTTAATCCACTTCAGGGCCTCAATAACATTTGATGAGTGGCCATGGGCTGAGTCTAGCACTAGAACATCCACCTGGGCCTTAATTAGTCTTTCCACCCTTTCTGCCATGTCAGAACCAATACCTATAGCAGCACCTGCAAGGAGTCTTCCCTGGCCATCTGTTGCTCTATTTGGGAATATTACAACCTTTTCAATGTCCTTAATGGTAATTAGGCCCTTAAGCTTATAATCTTTATCTACTAAAGGAAGCTTTTCAATCTTATGCTTTCTAAGGATGGCCTCAGCTTCATCCAGGCTGGTACCCTCCATTGCTGTAACTAGGTTATCCTTGGTCATAACCTCGCCTATTGGCAGGGTCATATCCTTTATAAAACGCACATCTCTATTTGTAAGAATCCCTTTAAGGGTCCTGTTTTCATCAACTATTGGTACTCCAGAGATCCTATAGCGGCTCATAAGCTCTAGAGCGTCATTAACAAGGTGACTTGGTGAAAGGTAGAAGGGATCGGTTATAACTCCATGCTCACTTCTTTTAACTCTGTCAACTTCTAGGGCCTGCCTGTCAATGGACATGTTCTTATGAATAATACCAATACCACCGCTTCTAGCCATGGCTACAGCCATCTGAGATTCTGTTACAGTATCCATTCCAGCAGATATAAGGGGGATCTGCAGAGTAATGTTCTTAGTTAATTTTGTACTGAGTTCTACCTGATCAGGGGTCACACTGCTCTCCCTAGGTACCAGTAGAACATCATCATAGGTTAATCCTTCTCTAATTGCCACTTCTACCTCCTAAAAAAATATATTAGCTTAAATTACCATAAGAATTAATCTTTGTCTATAGTATACTTCTCTTTTCTTCTTAAGTATAGGGAAAGGGTAGGTTTTTAAAGGTCACTGTGTTAAAATTATACCTTGGGAGGATCATATGTTAAAGCACTATAAAGACTTTTTAAGGGAAAAAACTGGCCGCTATCTGATGGGGATTTTTCTCCTACTCTTAGTAGATAGTATCCAGCTTTTTGTACCTCAGGTACTTAAAACCTATACTGATAAATTAGAAGCCAGTCAAATTGTCATGGGAGAAATCTGGAAGATAGCAGCCGTGATTGGAGCTCTGGCCATTCTTATGGCAATTCTCAGATATCTATGGAGGATCATGATTGTCTTCACAGCCTTAGAGTTTGAGATATGGACTCGAAAAAAGCTATACAAGCACTGGACTGCTCTTCCCAGAGAGTATTTTAATGGGGTTAAGACCGGAGAGCTCATGAGCTATGCCACCAATGACATAGGGACCATAAGACGGACCTTTTCAGGTGGTGTCATCATGGGAGTAGACGCTATTTTTATGACCATAACAACAGTTGTAGTCATGGGAACCACCATTGACTGGAAGCTGACCTTTTTTGCCATCCTACCCATGCCCTTTATTGTCTATGGGGTCCTCCACATGGGAAAGATAGTCCACGACAAATTTAGAAGGGTTCAGGAAATCTTCTCCCAGCTATCTGATAAGGTTCAGGAGTCTTTCTCAGGAATCTCTGTTATCAAGGCCTTTAGCCAAGAAGAGCTGGATCTAGATGACTTTGAGCAAATTAATGAACTTAACTTTAATGAAAATATGTCCCTAGCCAAGTTCCAGGCCAAACTCTACCCAACAGTTAGGTTTATTGGCAGATCTTCCATGATAATCGGAGTTATTCTAGGCGCCAGGGCAGTTCTAAATAGCACCATCAGCCTAGGCGACTATGTGGCCTTTATTAAGTACCTAGAAATCCTAGTCTGGCCTGTTATGGCCATAGGCATGGTGACTAACCTCATCCAAAGAGGCCTGGCCTCCATGGGCAGGGTTAATGATGTACTAGATGTTAACTCAAATCTCAAGGATAGTGATAATCCTAAAGAGGCTCAGGGCTACAACCTAGAGGTTAAGGGCCTTAGCTTTAGCTATCCAGGAGTAAATGAAAGGGCCCTAGAGGATATTTCTTTTAACCTTAAAGAAGGGGGCTCCCTTGGAATCCTTGGTCCCACTGGTTCAGGTAAGTCCACTTTAGTAAGTCTACTCCTAAGGCTCTATAACATACCCCAGGGTTCTGTGTATTTAGGAGGCCAGGATATTAATGAGCTCTCAGTAAAAGACACTAGAGACATCTTTGCCATGGTACCCCAGGACAACTTTCTTTTTTCAACTGAAATTATAAATAACATCTCACTTAGTGATAAAGAGCCTAATGAAGACCGTGTCATCCAGGCTGCCAAGGATGCCCAGGTCCACGATGAAATTATGGACTTTCCCCAGGGCTATGAAACCTTCCTTGGTGAAAAGGGAGTTAACCTATCAGGAGGCCAAAAACAGAGGACATCTATTGCCAGGGCCCTCTATAAGGACTCTCCTATCCTAATATTTGATGATAGCCTATCAGCTGTTGATACCAAGACCGAGGAGGCCATACTAAGAAAACTAAGGGTTGAGCTTTCAAAACACAGCTCTATAATAATCTCCCACCGTATATCCACCCTACAAAATCTTGATGAGATAATCTTCCTAGACCAGGGCCGCATAGTTGAAAGAGGAAGCCATGAAGAGCTTCTAGCTCTAGGTGGTAGATACTACAGCATTTATGAAAAACAGCTTTTAGAAGACAAGATACGAGGTGCCGGTTATGAATCAATTTGATGAAGTAAAACTGGAAAAATTTTATGATGGCAAGCTGATTAAAAAGCTTTCCAAATACACCAAGGGTCTTTGGTTACTTTTAATCTTCTCAGCCCTAATGCTTTTAGCAGGTACACTTTTTGACCTACTTCAACCAAAAATTATATCTTCAATTATAGATGACTACCTAGTACCCAAGGAGACCTATCTGGTAGAAAAAGAAGAGGGTATAGAGCTTCAGGGAAAAACCTACGCTATAAGTAAGAGTCCTACCGATACTCTAATAAGAAATGGTGAATTTATAAGTGGAGATAAAAAGGTAAGCCTGAGCAAGGAGGAGGAAAAAAGCTATAAGAACTTAAGGTTTATTAAGATAAGAAACCTTACTATCTTCCTACTGGGTCTATCCCTTCTTACCTATATCTCTGCCATTGTAGAGCAGATTGTCCTTAATTATGTTGGACAAAAGGTAATCCTAAAAATTCGCTCTGATCTTTTTTATAAGCTAGAGCATCTGAGCCTAAGCTTTCATGAGAAAAACCCTGTGGGAAGGCTGGTTACTAGGATGACCAATGACCTAGGTAACATAAATGAACTCTATACAGATGTTGTAGTAACAATACTCAGTGATGT